>NZ_RZPH01000192.1:0-7454 GCF_004022825.1 Mesorhizobium sp. M7A.F.Ca.CA.004.04.2.1 | reverse complement strand
GTCATTGCCCTCGTCGCCGAGCGAGATGTAGAGCTGCGAGAAACCAATCGTCCTGATGCCCGATTCCGTCGTCGTCATCTGCCGCACCGGATAAAACCGTTTGGCGGAGCTGATTTCGCCAACAGGGCTGCCGCTGACGCCGATCAGTTCGAAGCGGCCGAGATCCTCGCTGTAATTCGGTCCCTGGGCCGGATAAAGCCCGACGAAACGCAGCGTATGGCCGGACAGTTCGACGGTCTCACCGGCATGCATCGACAGGATCTTCTCGGTGCCGAAGCAAAGTGTGCCGACGATGCCGAGCGTGGTCAGGCCGAGGCCAAGGTGAGCGAAGGCGGTGCCGAAGACCGAGCGCGGCAGGCCGAGCAAGCGCCTGACCATGATCCCCGCTGCGACATTGCCGACCCCCGATTTGACGGCGAGATCGGTGAGCGCGCCAAGGATCAGCCAGACGGCAAGGCCAACGCCCAGAGCTGCGAACACCGAGGCGCCGTCGATGAACAAAGCGGTGACCAACGTCGCCAGCAGCGCCGCTGCAAATGCCACCATCAGGCGCTGCGCGACGGCGAAGACATCGCCGCGCTTCCAGGCCAGCAACGGCCCGAACGGAACCACGAGCAGCAACGGTACCATCAGCGGTCCGAAGGTGAGATTGAAGAACGGCGCGCCGACCGAGATCTTGTCGGCTGAAAAGGCTTCGACGGCGAGCGGATAGAGTGTGCCGACGAGGACGGTCGCCGTCGCCGTCGTCAGGAACAGATTGTTGAGGACCAGCGCCCCTTCTCGGGAAATCGGCTGGAACAGGCCGCCGGTCGTCAGCCGGGAAGCGCGCAGCGCAAACAGCGCCAGCGAGCCGCCGATAAACAGCGTCAGTATGCACAGGATAAACACGCCGCGCGTCGGATCGGTGGCAAAGGCGTGCACCGAGGTCAGCACGCCTGAACGCACGAGGAAGGTGCCGAGCAGCGACAGCGAAAAGGTCAGGATGGCGAGCAGCAGCGTCCAGATCTTCAGCGCCGAGCGCTTCTCCATGACGATGGCCGAATGCAGCAGCGCTGTGCCCGCCAGCCACGGCATGAAGGAGGCGTTCTCGACCGGATCCCAGAACCAGAAACCGCCCCAGCCAAGTTCATAGTAGGCCCAGTACGATCCCATGGCGATGCCGCCGGTCAGGAACATCCAGGCGACCAGCGTCCACGGCCGCACCCAGCGCGCCCAGGACGCGTCGATGCGGCCTTCGATGAGGGCGGCGACCGAGAAGGAAAAACAGATCGAGAAGCCGACATAGCCGAGATAGAGGAACGGTGGGTGGATGGCGAGGCCGAGATCCTGCAGGATCGGGTTGAGATCGCGGCCTTCGATCGGCGCCGGATTGAGCCGGATGAACGGATTGGACGTCGCCAGGATGAAGAGGAAGAAGGCGGCGCCGATGGCGCCTTGCACCGCAAGCACATTGGCGCGCAGCGTCGCCGGCAGGTTGGAGCCGAAAGCGGCGACGAGCGCGCCGAAGAAGGTCAGGATCAACACCCAAAGCAGCATCGAGCCTTCATGATTGCCCCAGGTTCCGGTGATCTTGTAGATCAACGGCTGCAAGGAATGCGAGTTTTCCCACACGCTTGCCACCGAGAAATCGGAGCTTGCATAGGCACTCGCCAACGCTGCGAAGGACAGCGCCGTCAAGGCAAAGCCGGTCACCGCGACCGGACCGCCGACGGCCATGAGGCGCTGGTTGTTCAGGCGCGCGCCAAACAGCGGCACCACCGTCTGCACCAGCGAAAGCGCAAACGCCAGGACGAGGGCGAAATGTCCGGTTTCAACCATGCCCGTGATCCATTGTCGCTCTCCTGCCGGAGCTATTCACTCTTGTTCTCCTGCCAGACGCCCTTGGCCTTGAGGCCGTCCGCAACCTCCTTGGGCATGTAGCGCTCATCATGCTTGGCCAGCACGCTATCGGCAACAAAAACCCCGTCCGGGCCGAAAGTACCCTCGGTGATGACGCCCTGCTCTTCGCGGAAAAGGTCGGGCAGGATGCCGGTGTAGGTGACCTTGACCGATTTGTGCGTGTCGGTCACCGAAAAGCCGACCGTTGCCCCCTGCCCGCGCTGGATCGTGCCTTTTTCGACCAATCCACCCAACCGGATGCGCTGGCCAGGCTGGACACTGGCGGTGGTGAGATCGGCCGGCATGTAGAAAAAGGAGGCCTTCTGGCCAAGCGCGTAAAAAGTCAGCCCCGTCGCGGCACCCAGAAAGACCAGCCCGCCCGTGATCACCGACAATCGTTTCTGCTTGCGCGTCATGTCTTGTTCTACTCCGTCGCCGCAAGGCCAAGCGAAGCGGCAAAGGCGGTGAATTTCTTCGCCTGCTCACTGTCTGCGCCAAAGACGGCGATGGCGCGACCGAGCGCCTCACGCGCCTGATCGGCCTTGCCGAGCACGACATAGGAACGAACGAGCCGCATCCATCCTTCCGGATCACGCGGATTTTGCCGCAGTTTGTCGTCGAGGCCGGCGACCATCGTATTGATCATGGCCTCCCGATCCTGCGGCGACATCGAGGATGCGGCGTCGACATCGCCGGCATCGGGACCGTTGCTGGCGCCGCTGGAGGCGACGTCGGAGCCTCCGGATTTGGCCAGCGCCTGCTCGACGGCACCGCGCCATGGCGAGTCCGGCGGCAATCTGCCCAGCATCGCCTGCCATGCCGTGGTCGCTTCCTTGGCGCGCCCCTCCTGCGCCAACGCCATGGCCAGGTAGAAACTCGCCTTCGCGTTGGCCGGATCGAGCTTCAGGGCTGCCTCGAAGGCATCCTGGGCATCGGCCGAGACAATGCCGCCTGCCGCGCTGGCGATCGCCTCGCCGAGACCGGCCTGGCGAACGGCGCTGTCGCCATCGAGCCGAATGGCGTTGCGATAGGCTCCCGCCGCGTCGGAAAAGCGCTGCATGCGCAGATAGACCGGTGCGAGCACGTCCCAGCCCCTGCCGTCAGTGGGATTGGCGGCCAGATGGGCTTCGGCCCGCGCCACCAGCTCGTCGACCGAACTGTCGGCGGGATTCTTGGCCAACCGCTCGCTGAGCGGTTGCGACGGCAGGTCGGGAGAGCCAAGCTTGACATAGAGCCCCCAACTGACCAGCGGCACCGCCAGCACGGCTACGGTTGCCACCAGCCTTGCCGTGATCGACGCTCGGCCAGGGTTTGCGCCGCTGGCGGTACCCGCATTGTCAAGGCGAATGATGCGGCGAGCGATCTCGGCGCGGGCCTCGGCTGCTTCGGCCGGCTGGATCAAGCCACGCGCGGCGTCGCGGTCAAGCTCGGACAATTGGTCCCGATAGACTTCGAGATCATGTTCGCCGCTCGACGACGCGCCCTTGGCGCTGGCGGCCAGCGGCAGCAGCACCGCCAGGCTTGCACCCAGCGTGAGAATGGCGGCTATGACCCAGAACAGCATGGTTCTTCCAATACCGGCAGAGCTCTGCCGTGCCAACAGATGCATGCTGCGACGCTTTGACGACGCCAGCCGCCAATCGTCGGCAGACGGTCGTCAGGTCAGCGGCGTCCAGCTGCCATCGGCGTTGCGGCAAGCGGTTCCACGCGCCGTGACCCCGGCGCCGGCGGAAAACACCGTCTGCGTGTACTGGCGGCAGTCCTGCGAACCGACGCGGTACGGCTGGGCCGGAACCACCTCGCCGTAGCGCGAAGCCTGAGCGCCTTTCCACGTCACCTTCTGGCCGCTGGTCGTATATTCCAGCGCCTTGTATTCAGCCTCGAGCGCGCTGCGCTTCTCGGTCTCGCTGAGGCCGTTGCCGATCGTCCCGCTGATGAGGCCGCCGCCCATCGCCGAAATGATCGTCGTGGTCACCTTGCCGCTGGAAGGAGGTGTCGAGGCCGGTGTCACTGCTATGGCTGGACCCTTGCCGCTCAAGGTGGTGCAGCCGGAAACGGCCAGCAATGCGGAAACGAGAGCGACGCGAATCTTCATGCCAACAACCGATTTTCTTGAGTGGGAGCCTGCCATGGATGCGCCGGGGGCCGCGTCATCGGAGAAGTTGGCGTGGCCATAGTATTGATATTTGTCGGAAATTTGGCCGCTGCCACTGCGGGACCAATCGACATGCCGCCAATAACATCTCCCGTCCTTCTATGTCGATTGGACCTGGTGAACATCACTGAAGGCTCCGCAATCGCACCACCGCCTTCAATCCGCCCATACCGGACCGTTCGAGCGCCAGAACGCCTCCATACTCGTTGACAAGGTCTGCGACAATGGCCAGCCCCAGACCTGTTCCGGGCTTCGTCTCGTCCAGACGCCGTCCCCGCTTCAGAGCCTCGCGCGCCTTGTCCTCGGGAATGCCCGGACCGTCATCCTCTATGCTGATCTCGAACAGGCCGGCCGGGTCGTCCTTGCCGGTCAAGGGCACGACCGAAACCTGCACCGCGCTCTTTGCCCATTTCATCGCGTTTTCAAGGAGATTGCCCAGCAATTCCTCAAGATCCTCGCGCTCGCCGGCGAAGACGATTTCGGCCGCCGGCAGCGACAGCGACAGATTTGTCTGCGGATTGAGCTTCTGCAGAACCCGCACCATGCGCTGCACCAGCGGCGTCACCGGCGTGCGATAGACGACGCTGTCGCGTTGTGCCGCGACGCGGGCGCGCTGGAGATAGTGTTCGACCTGCTTCTGCATGGAAGCGGCCTGTTCCGCGATCAGCTGCCCCTTGGCACCGCCGAGCGCGCGGCCCTCGTTGAGCAGTACCGCCAGCGGCGTCTTCAGCGAATGGGCGAGATTGCCGACCTGTGTTCGCGACCGCTCGACGATGCGCCTGTTGTTTTCGATCAAGGCATTGGTTTCGTTGGCAAGTGGTTCGATCTCGGCCGGGAAGCGGCCGTCGAGCCTCTGGGCGGTGCCTTCGCGCACCATAGCGAGCGCGTTCCTGACCCGGCGCAGCGGCTGCAGGCCGAGCAGGATGGCGATCGCGTTGATGGCGATCATGCCGACGCCGAACAGGCTGAGATAGGTCAGCAGGCGGCGCTGGAAGGTAGCGATTTCCTGTTCGAGTTCGCTCTGGTTGCCCATGACGCGGAAACGCGCGGCCCGGTTCTTGGCGTCGAGAACGAATTCGCTCTCGAAAACTTCGAGTTGCTCGCCGTCGATGCCTTCAGCTGCGTAGCTGCGCTGAAAGCTGGCATTGAACGGCACCTCGGCAACGCTCGGTGATGGGATCGTCGTGGTCATCGACGACGAGTGGAGATCGCCATGCACGCCCTCCGAAGCGGGCTCGACCGACCAGTACCAGCCCGAATTCGGCTCCGAGAACCGAAGGTCGCCGAGGTCTGGCGCGCCAGTCAGCGCCCCGCTATCGGAGATGCCGATCGAACCGATCAGGTTGAACAGATGCGCCGAAAGCAGGCTGTCGAAGCCGCGCTCGCTGGCCTGGCGGTATAGGGTGGTGATCAAGGTGAAGATGACAACGAGCGTCACGATCGCCCAGACCGTGGAAAAGGCGATAACGCGGAACGTCAGCGAACGCGGCCACAAACGCAGCGAAAGCGGCGTCCTTGCGGTTGGTTTGAGCGGTTCCGAGTTACGCCTCCGGCTCACGCATGCGGTAGCCCATGCCGCGCACGGTTTCGATCATGTCGATGCCCATCTTCTTGCGCAGCCGCCCGACAAACACCTCGATGGTGTTGGAATCGCGGTCGAAATCCTGATCGTAGAGATGCTCGACCAGTTCGGTCCGCGAGACGACTTCGCCCATATGGTGCATCAGATAGGCGAGCAGGCGGAATTCGTGCGACGTCAGTTTCAGCGGCACGCCGTCGACATCGGCCTTGGAGGCCTTGGTGTCGAGACGCAGCGGCCCGCAGGTCAGTTCGGACGAGGCATGGCCGGCAGCCCGCCGGATCAGGGCCCGCAGCCTGGCCAGCACCTCCTCGATGTGGAACGGCTTGGTGACGTAGTCATCGGCGCCGGCATCGATGCCGGAGACCTTGTCGCTCCAGCGGTCGCGCGCCGTCAGGATCAGCACCGGCATCTTGCGGCCGCCGCGCCGCCAGCGCTCGACCACACTTATGCCGTCCATCTGCGGCAGGCCGATATCGAGCACGACCGCGTCATAGGGCTCTGTGTCGCCAAGGAAATGGCCTTCCTCGCCGTCGAAGGCGCGGTCGACGACATAGCCGGCATCGACCAGCGCATCCGATATCTGCCGATTGAGATCCTTGTCATCTTCGACGACGAGTACACGCATGCGGAGTTCGATACCTGTTGAAGAGCTTTGTCAGATTGAAGGGCTTGGTCAGATTGAAGAGCTTTGTCAGATTGAAGACTGGGGCAGATATAGGCCGATTCCGGCGGCCTGGGAAACGTAGCCTAAGGTTGATTGGGTCAGTTCAGCGGAACGACGATCTCGGAACGGCGCGGACGTTGTCCGTCCTTGCCTGGAACGAGCACCACGATGACACAGACAGGCTGACCGCCGCGCGTCGATTGCGAGGCCTTGGCCAGCGTTCCGCCATTCTGCTCGGCCACCTGCTGGCCGATGGCGTAGCAATCGGACGCCGCCAGTACGATCGGACTGGCCAGGTCGGGCGGCGCGATGACCGGCATCGCCATCGCCCGCGACGCGAACAGCCCGGCAGCACAAAGCGCCAGTGTCGCGATTCGGAAGTGGGAGCGAAGCGTTTTCATGACCGGCGTTGTAACGTATCGGTGCTGAACGTGAAATGAACGGTGAATGCCGCTGAAAACATCCTCGCCACACCCCTGCAACGCGAGACAATCAACCTGGAATTTCACCGCCTCGAACAGGTGAAATCCCGCGAAAGTCCAGTCTAGACTCGGTTTTGACCATATTGAAAGCGCATCAGGCATTTTCCTGCGTTATCGCGCGAAAACGCAGCAGCCCGTGATGGACGAGCAGATCCTCGTCATGGCGGGCTTCGGCGAATTCCAGCGACAGTCGTGTCTGGCCGCGAGGGCCAATCACCAATGCTGCGTCGGCAAGGCGCGCCTGGATGGCGGCCATGATGGCAAGCGTTTCGGCGTCGCCATGGGCTTTCGACCAGACATGCAGCGTAATCAACTGATCGTCGGTGTTCTCGGTGCCCGTATCCCAGTCGAAAGCGGAGGTCTGGCCGCAGGTCACGTACGGAAAAGCGGCATTGTCGGTTGGCCGTTCGAGCAGTCCGGCGCCGCCCAGCAAGGCCGACAGCGATGCATCGCTTTTCAGCCTGAGAAACAGTGCCTGCTGTAAATCGCCTGGCGCGGTCATCGTCTTTTCCTCCAGTTCCTGCGCTGCCGATTATTGCTTTTCGGAAGCTGTCCGCGTTCTGCGTGTTCTGACAAATATAGCCATTCGACGCGCGGAGGCGATGGCGATTCGTCATCGGAATGATGGATGCCGATGATCTCGAAAGGGCGACTTTGCCAACACCATCGTCCGCGGGCACCGCGCCGTGAACA
>NZ_RZPH01000191.1:0-7491 GCF_004022825.1 Mesorhizobium sp. M7A.F.Ca.CA.004.04.2.1 | reverse complement strand
GAAGATGATGGAATGGGCCGTGGTGACGTGCTTGAGCGCCAACGCGGTCAGCAGGGGAAACCCGACAACCACGCCAAGTGCGACGATCACCAGCGACAGCAGATCGCCGCGCTCCGGGCGTTTCTGCCGAAACAGAAGCAGCAGCGCCAGGCCAAGCAGGCCGGCAATCGCCGCCCGGGCCGACGTCAGGAATGTCGGATCGAAATCCCTGACCGCCACGCGCGTTGCCGGCAGGGAGCCGCTGAAGATCAACACGCCGATGAATCCATTCATCCAGCCGCTCGCGGTCTTGTCCATCGTATGCTCCGTTTGTCGGCTCCGTATCGCGCGGAGCCGGTGGTATCGCCAGAGACAATGCGGTACAATTATGCAAAACTGTCATGCTTGGCAGAGCAGTACGGATGGACAAACAGACCACAGGAAGCGAGAGCAGCGGAACGCTGGTCGAAGGTGTCATGGCGACGATCCGCCAGCGGATCGCGGCGCGCAGCCTGACGCCGGGAGCGCAATTGCCGTCGATCCGCGCCTTTGCCAAATCCATGCGAGTGTCCAAATCCACCGTGGTCGAAGCCTATGAGCGGCTCGCCGCCGAAGGGACGATCCGCTCGCGGCCGGGCTCCGGATTCTATGCCGCCGGATCGCTGGCGCCGCTGTCGCTGGCCGAAATCGGCCCCCGCCTCGACCGCGCGGTCGATCCACTCTGGATCTCACGCCAGTCCCTGGAGGCCGGCGACGACATGCTGAAACCCGGCTGCGGCTGGCTGCCGGCCTCGTGGATGCCGCAGGCCGGTCTGCGCCGGGCACTGCGCACGGTAGCGCGTGCCGACGATGTCGCACTGGCCGATTACGGCACGCCGCTCGGCCTGCCGCCGCTGCGGCAATTGCTGGCGCGGCGTATGGCCGGGCACGGCATCGAGGCCTCTCCCGAGCAGATCATGCTGACGGAATCAGGCACGCAGGCCATCGACCTGTTGTGCCGGTTCCTGATCGAGCCCGGCGACACCGTGCTGGTCGACGACCCCTGCTACTTCAACTTCCATGCTTTGTTGCGCGCCCACCGAGCCAAGGTCGTCAGCGTTCCCTACACGCCGTCGGGGCCGGACATCGATCTGTTCGCGCAGGCGCTGGCCGAGCATCGGCCGCGCCTCTACATCACCAATTCCGCCATCCACAACCCGACCGGCGCGGTGCTGTCGCCAGTCACCGCCCATCGGCTGCTCAAGCTCGCCGACCAGTCGGAATTGACTATCGTCGAAGACGACATCTTCGCCGATTTTGAACATGCGCCCGCCCCCAGGCTGGCGGCGTTCGATGGTCTGAACCGCGTCGTCCACATCGGCAGCTTCTCCAAGACGCTGTCGGCGTCGGTTCGCTGCGGCTTCATCGCAGCCCCCCGCGACTGGATCGAGCCCCTGACCGACCTGAAGATCGCCACCACCTTTGGCGGCGGCCGGCTTGCGGCCGAATTGGTGCTGACGCTGCTCAAAGACGGCAGTTACCGGAAGCACATGGATTTGCTGCGCGCACGGCTTGCGCGCGCCATGGGCGAGACGGGCGCCCGCCTGAAGGCGATCGGCATCTCACCCTGGATCGACCAGCCGGCCGGCCTGTTCCTGTGGTGCAGTCTGCCGGATGGCGTCGATGCGGCCGAAGTGGCCCGCCGCGCTCTGGCCGACAATATCGTGCTGGCGCCCGGCAACGCATTCAGCCTGTCTGGAACGGCCAGCCGCTTCCTGCGCTTCAACGTCGCCCAATGCACGGACGAGCGGATTTTCAGGGTGATCGAGGCAGCGATGGCGCGACCAAGCTGATCCTGTTGCCTGGACAACCTCCGGCTGCTAAGGGACGGATCTGCGCGTCGAGAGAATATCCGCGCGATCCGGGATAACGACTATGGGAACCAGCAAGTCAGCAGACAAGTAGGCCGCAACAGCACTTCGTTGTTGCGGCGGCCCGTCATTTCCCATCTTCAGTGCGAACGGCAGATCGCCGCCAAATGTAGCCATTTGAGCGGATGTTCAATCATGCCTTTTCCAAAAAACCCGACATGGACCACTTCCCTGCCAGCAGCCATGGTGCTGATGGCGCCCTTCGACATCCTGGCCTCGCTGGCCATGGACATCTACCTCCCGATTGTCCCGGCGATGCCGGAGATCCTCAAGACATCGCCCGATGTCATCCAACTGACACTGAGCCTCTACATGATCTGCCTTGGGCTCGGCCAAATCGTCTTCGGCCCGATTTCCGACAGGATCGGCAGGCGTCCGGTGCTGATCGGCGGCGCGCTTTTGTTTGCAGGCGCTTCCGCCCTGCTCGCCTGCACCTCGCTGGCCATGGTGTTCGTCGCCTTGCGGGTCGTGCAGGCCATCGGTGCATCCGCCGTTCTCGTTGCGACCTTTGCAACGGTTCGCGACGTCTATGCGCAGAGGCCTGAAAGTGCCGTCATCTACGGCCTGTTCAGTTCGATGCTGGCCTTCGTGCCGGCGTTAGGGCCGATTGCCGGTGCGTTGATCGCCGACAATCTCGGCTGGCGCGCGATCTTCCTGACGCTCGGCGGTCTGGCGGTAGCCGCCACCCTCAATGCATGGCCGAGATGGCATGAAACACGACCTACCAATGGCAACGACAGGCGAATGGCGTTTCGTCCCATTCTCTCCAGCTTCGCCTTCTGGGCGTACACGCTCGGCTTCAGTGCCGCCATGGGCGCCTTCTTCGTGTTCTTTTCGACGGCGCCGCGGGTGCTCATGGACCGCGCCGGCTTTTCACAGCTCGGTTTCAGCCTGGCCTTCGCCACCGCGGCGCTGGTGATGATCGTGACCACCCGCTTCGCCAAAAAGTTCATTGCACGTTGGGGCGTCGCGGGCAGTGCTATCAGAGGTATGGCGATGTTGCTGCTCGGCGCGGCTCTGCTTGCGGCCGGGCAACTGTTCGCGGCGCCGTCCTTCGCGACATTCGTCTTACCGATGTGGGTCGTTGCCGCGGGTATCGTCTTCACTGTCTCAGTCACCGCGAACGGTGCGCTCGAGGCGTTCGGCGATGTCGCGGGAACCGCCGTCGCGCTCTACTTCTGCATCCAGAGCCTTGTCGTCGGCATCCTCGGCACGCTGTTCGTCATCCTGCTTGATGGAGACACGGCGTGGCCGCTGGTGGGCTACTGTTCGGTCATGGCGACGCTCACACTAGGCGCACTGAGGCATTTGCAGAAACGCCAAACCGAATAGACGGGACAGATGAGAAGCCTGGGCGGTTGGCGCAGGCTTCTCATCGTTGTCAGCGCGACGCCGCGCAGACCTCCCGCACGCGGTCGCGCAACCAGCGTTGCGCCGGATCGGCATCGAGGCGCGGATGCCAGAGCATGGAGATGGTGACCTCGGCGGTGGCAACCGGCAGGGGAAAACTGTGCATGCCGGTGCGTGCACCCTCGGTATGCCGCTCCGGAACGCTTGCGATCAGGTCTGATGTGCGGGCCATGGCAAGGGCTGCCGAGAAACCGGAAACCATGCACACGACTGTCCGCTGCAGCCCGAGCCGGTTCAGGGCCTCGTCGATCGGCCCTTTCTCGCGGCCACGCCGTGAAACGCTGATGTGCCGGCCTGCCGCATAGCGCTCTGGCGTCACCGTGCCCTCGCTCAACGGATGGCCCATTCGCACGGCGCCGATGAAGCAGTCGCGAAGCAATGCCTGGATGCGCACCTCCGGTCCGGTCTCGCCAGCGACGCCTATGTCCAGGTCGATCGCCGCGTCGCGCAGCGACATGACGTCTCTATCGGACTTCGGCGCAAAGCGCAGCCGCACGCCGGGCGCATCGGCCTGGATACGGGCAACGAGACGAGGTGCGAATTCTTCGACGAAGCTCTCATTGGTGCGCAGCGTGAAGACCCTGTCCAGGCTCGGGAGATCGAGCAAGGTGGCAGGGCGCAGCAGCGCCTCCGCATCCTGGACGACACGGCCCACCTGTTGTCGCAGTTCTTCCGCACGCGGCGTCGCCACCAGGCCGCGACCGGCGCGAACCAGCAGCGGATCGCCCGTAGCCTCGCGCAGCCGCGCCAGCGTCCGGCTCATCGCCGAGGGGCTGAGGCGCAGGCGGCTGGCGGCACGCGCCACGCTGCCTTCGGTCAGCAGGATGTCGAGAGCGAACAATAAGTTGAGATCGGGTGATGTCATCGGCAGATCATGGCATCATATGGCGCCAAACGCACGAATAAGATGCAAATGCTGCGCCTTCCGCCACATTGGCCAAGGAACTAGATCTCCAGCAGTTCCGGTTGTGGGACTGATGGAAGGAGATCGCCGTGGCAATCGCTGAGCAAAATCGGGACGGGCTGACATCGGCGCCACCACGGATGCAATCCGCCGGCTGGGCGTTGGCAAGCCTGTCGCTCGCCACGCTGCTGTCGTCGCTGGGAACCAGCATTGCCAGCGTCGGGCTGCCGTCGCTGATGCAGAATTTCGGCGCGACGTTCCAGTCCGTGCAATGGGTTGTTCTGGCCTATCTGCTCGCCATCACCACACTGATCGTCAGCGCCGGCCGGCTGGCCGACATGTTTGGACGCCGGCCGTTGCTGCTTGGCGGCATCGCGCTGTTCACATCGGCATCGGTGCTCTGCGGCCTGGCGCCGACGCTGTGGCTGCTGATCGCCGCACGCGCCGTGCAGGGACTTGGCGCGGCGCTGATGATGGCGCTGACGCTGGCCTTTGTCGCCGAAACCGTGACCAAAGACAGAATTGGCAGCGCCATGGGCCTGCTCGGCGCCATGTCCGCGATCGGCACGACACTTGGCCCCTCGCTCGGCGGCCTTTTGATCGCCGGCTTTGGCTGGCGCGCGATCTTCCTCGTCAATGTCCCGCTGGGTGTGCTCACCTTCGCTCTCGCCTGGCGTGCCTTGCCGGCACGCAATAAAACCGCGCGGCTCGACCGAGGCACGTTCGATGTCATGGGCACTGCCCTGCTGGCCCTGACATTGGCCGCCTATGCGCTGGCCATGACGCTTGGCAGAGGCAATTTCGGACCGCTCAACGTCGGCCTGCTGGTCGCTGCCGGCATCGGTGTTTTTCTTTTCGCCGCCGCGCAGGCGAGTGTGAAAAACCCCTTGATCCAGCTTGCCAGCTTCCGCGACTTCCAACTGAGCGCCAGCCTCGCCATGAGCCTCGTTGTCGCGACGGTAATGATGGCGACTTTGGTGGTTGCCCCGTTCTATCTTTCGCGAGGACTTGGGCTCGATGCCGCAATGGTCGGCCTCGTGCTGTCGACCGGGCCGCTTGTCTCGGCCCTGTCGGCGCTGGTGGCTGGACGCCTGACCGATCGCTTCGGCGCCCACAAGATGATGGTCGCCGGCCTGCTCAGCCTCACGACAGGCACGTTCCTGCTGTCGCTCGCCATGGTGACGCTCGGCATTGCCGGCTATGTCGTTCCGATCACCGTCACCTGCATCGGCTACGCGCTGTTCCAGACATCCAACAATGCAGCCGTCATGGCCGGCATCAGTGCCGGCCAGCGCGGCGTCGTCTCCGGCCTGCTCAACCTTTCGCGCAATCTCGGGCTGATCACCGGCGCCTCGTTGATGGGTGCCATATTCGCCGTCGCATCGGCCGAAAAGCACCAAAGCATTGGTCTTCTGAGTTCCGAGGCCGCCCGGGGGATGCAGGTCACATTTCAGACGGCGACAGTGCTGGCGCTGATCGCGCTGGTCCTCGCGCTGCTCTCTGCCCGCGCCGCAGGCCGCACGGAATCCAGGGGTTCGTGACGCGCCACACCGCTCAGAGAGTAGAATTCCCAAACAGGCTCAGGCGCCTGCCCGCTTGCGGCGTTCATAGAGCATGACCAGCGTTTCAGCCGTCAAGGCAGGCTTTTCCTCGCCTTCGATCTCGACCGTATTGGCTGCCTTCATGAGATACTGGCCGGGACCCCTGTCCTCCATGGACAGCAGCGTGATGCGCAGCCTGATGCGCGCGCCGACCTTGACCGGCGCCAGGAAGCGCACCTTGTCGAAGCCATAATTGAAGGCAGCCTGGGTGTTCTCGGGCACGATACCCATGCCGAGCGCCAGTGCGCCGATGATCGACAGCGTCAGATAGCCATGCGCAATCGTCGTGCGGAACGGGCTTTGCCGCCGCGCCCTTTCAGGGTCGACATGGATCCATTGGTGGTCGCCGGTGCATTCGGCGAACTGGTCGATGCGGTTCTGGTCGACCGTCGTCCACTCCGATACGCCAAGCTCCTGCCCGGCCATCATCCTCAACTGCTCGTAGGTCGGCGGCGCTTTAGGGCGTATTTCGTTCATTCCTGGTTTCCCGATCGCTTCCAAAGCCTCCGGACCACGAACTGACGGCCTCTGTCAATTCGCTCGGCGCGAATCCGTTCCGCCGGTTTCGGCCGCAATCGTGCCACGCCGCGAGCGCAGTCGCAGGCTAAAACGGGATTCCCAGGCTTCAGGGGCCGCTGGCAGCAACGAGCCAGCCTCGGCCATTTCCGCTACTTCTTCTCGTAGCCGGCGCGGATTTCCTCCATCGCCTCCTTGATGCGCGTGCGCAGGATGTCGACCGATTCGGCGCCGGATTTCTTGACCAGTTCAGCCACTTCGCCCGCATTCTTCAATGCGACTTCGAAAGACTTTCTGGCAAACTCCGTCTGTTTGGTCATCAGTTCCTGCGGATTGCCCGGCGCCCTGTAGCTTTGCGCCATGTCCGTGACCTCGCGCAGCGTGTCCTCCAGCATCTCGCGCTGCCTGGACAACAGCGAGGTCGCGCCGGCGGCACTGGCTCGTGCCGATTTCTCCAGCGCTTCGAGGTTCTTGCGGTGATGGGCGAGGATCACCTCGACATCGACATTGGGCACCTTCAGGTCGCGGCCGAACCTGCCGAACATGTCCATGAAGGAATCGGATTCCGGTTGTTTCGCCATGCTCGTTTGCTCCCCTTTGCCGCATGATGCGGGCACCCTCGGCGGGAGAATAGCACTCGCATGCCGTGAGTCCATTCGGACACGGAGGAGTGAGCGCCAGTCTGGTCGCGCATCAATTCACGAGGGACAGCCGCTCGGCCACATAGAGCACGACACCGGCGAGCCCGCCGATGATCATGCCGTTGAAGCGGATATACTGTAGGTCCCGACCGATGTTCATCTCGATCAGCCGCGTCAGCTGCGCAAGATCCCAGCGCTTGACCTGGTCGGCGATGAATGTCGACACGCCGGCCTTCTGGCTCTCCACGAACGACGCCAGAGCCACCACGAACCCTTGGTTCATGTCGGCCCGGATCTGCGCATCGCCGGCAAGATGGCGACCGACCTCGACGAACATGTTGGCAAGATGCGCGCGGACAACCGAATTCGGCGCCTTGGCGTCCTGCTCGATGAACTGGCTGAGGCTTGCCCACATCTCGCCGGCCAACCCCTTGACCTCCGGCCGGGCCAGGAAGTCGCGCTTCAGCTTCTCGGCCCGTTTGGCGTATTGCTTCGATGTTCTCAGCTTCTCGACGAAGCCTTGGGCGAAG
>NZ_RZPH01000190.1:0-7544 GCF_004022825.1 Mesorhizobium sp. M7A.F.Ca.CA.004.04.2.1 | reverse complement strand
TTCTCCAGCAGCGCCTGCGCCGCGTGCAGGCGCAGCGTCAGGTCGCCGATGGCCTGAATGGTGTAGGGATCGTCCCAGGCGTTGTCGACGCCGCTGTCGATCCAGGCGCGGCTTTTGGTCCTGACGAAGCTGACGGTCTCGTCGATCGCCGCCTGGGCGATGCCGGTGTCGACCGCCACCTGGATGATCTGGAAGATGGCGCCGTCGGCGGTCGGCCTGTCGTAGCCCTTGTAGCCGGGTACCAGATGCGTCTTCGGCAACTTGACGTTGTCGATGATGACGGTGCCGGACAGCGTCGTGCGCTGGCCAAAGCTCGACCAGTCGTCGATGACGGTCAGTCCGGGTGCGCCGCGGTCGGCGATCGCATACCAGGCGCGGCCCTCGTCATCGAGCGCCACGATCGGCACCAGGTGGGCAAGCAGCGCGCCGGACGAATAGAATTTGCGGCCGCTGACAACCACATGATCGCCGGCATCGGTGAAGCGGGTCTCAAAATCGGCGGCGCGCTTGGAGCCGAACTCGGAAAAGGCGTTGCCGAACCGCGTGCCTTTCAACGCTTCGGCAAACAGCAGCTTCTGCTGGTCCGCGTCGGCCACGGTGCGGATGGCGGCTACAACGCCGAGATGGTTCTGGGCAACCTGGCCGATCGAGGAATCCGCCGCCGAGATGATCTCGATCACCTTCGCCAGCGTCGCATATGACACCTCCGGCCCACCGAATGCCTTTGGTACATTGATCGACCAAAGGCCGCTTTGCGAAAAGGCATCGAGTTCGGCGACCGGCCAGATCCGCTCGCGATCGCGTCGGGAGGAATCCTTGACGAATTCGGCGGCGAGCGCGTGGGCAATCGCAATCGCCTCCGCATCGTCCTTGATGATGTGCGCTGGCGCGGTCGGTCTTGCGACTGGCGGCACGGCGGCGGAAGCCTTGTCGGTTTTGACGGTCGAAACGGTCATTTCACTGCTCCTTGGGATTTTGGCTCAGGCAACGGCGTGGAGATGGGCGGGCTTGGTGGCGGGTGACACCTGTTGCCCGGGGGTTGATTGACCGAGATAGAAGGCTCTGATGTCCTCGCGCTGGCGAAGTTCGGCGGCAGCGCCAGCGAGCACGGAAACGCCGTTTTCGAGCACGGTGGCGTGGTCGGCGTATCTGAGCGCGACTGCCGAGTTCTGCTCGGCAACCAGGATCGACAGGCCGGTCTCACGGTTGAGTTTTTTCAAGCTCTGGAAGATGTCCTGGACGATGAGCGGGGCGAGTCCCATCGACGGTTCGTCGAGAACCAGCAAACGCGGTCGCGACATCAGCGCCCGGCCGATGGCGGTCATCTGCTGTTCACCGCCGGAGGTCAGGCCGGACAATGTCCGGCGCTTCTCCCTGAGGCGCGGGAAATAGCCGTAGATCCGCTCGAGGTCTTGATTGATCTCGGCGCGGCTCCCGCTGCGGCCGATGCCGCCGGCGATCAGATTCTCCTCGACGGTGAGGCTTTTGAAGCAGTGGCGGCCTTCCAGCACCTGGACCAGCCCGGCGCGCACCAGATCACCCGGTTTGCGGCGCGAGACATCGGACCCTTCATAGCGGATGGTGCCGGCATTGACCTGGCCACGTTCCGCCGGCAGCAGGTTGGAGACGGCCTTCAGCGTCGTGGTCTTCCCGGCGCCATTGGCTCCGAGCAACGCCAGGATCTGACCGCGCCTGAGCTCAAAGCTGACGCCGTGCAGCGCCGTGATGGCGTGGTTGTAGGTGGCATGGACCGCGTCCACGGCAAGAATGACGTCATCGTTCGGCATAGGCTGTTCTTTCGCGGTTCAAAAACCGAACAGGTCGGGCGCCACGGAAACTTGGTCCGCGACGCCCGGCACTGACTGATCAGTTGGTGGTCACAGCATTGGCATCGTCGGCGGTACGCAGCTTGATGCCCTTCTCGGCGGCGTAGGCCTCGGCGGACTTCTCGATGATCGGCCGCAGCAGCGCCCAGTCCGGCGCGATCCAGTCGGAGACGACGTTCCACTTCCTGCCGTCCCACTGCTGGAAGGTCACGTAGCCTTCGCCTTCGTGATTGTCCCAGCTGACATTGATCGAGTGGAACAGGTCCTTGGCGCCGAGCGCCTCGACCTTGGCCGGATCGAGCTTGAGATGCTCGAAGCCCCAGCGGACCTCGTCGCCGGTCAGCGCGCGATGGCCGAACTTCTCCTGCGCGACCCGGATCGCCTCGACATTGAGGATGCCGTTGACGATGCCGAGATTGTGGTAGACCGAGCCGATGCGCGCCTTGTCTTCAAGGTTACCCTTGCCGGCGCCATAGACCGTCTTCACGATCTCCTGCACCACCGGGTAGGAGTTGCCGGAAGCCTGCGTGGTGATGGCGGTGTAGCCCTTGGCGGCGTCGCCGGCGGGGATCACGTCCTCTTCGGAATTCGACCAGACATTGCCGACGATATGGTCGACGGGGAAGCCGACCTTGACCGCCGTCTTCAGCGCCACCGGGTTCATCACGCCCCAGCCGCGCAGGACGACGAAATCCGGCTTGGCGCGACGGATGGTCAGCCACTGCGACTGCTGCTCGTTGCCGGGATGCGGCACCTCGATCTGCTGCACGGTGAAGCCGTATTTCTGCGCCAGCAATTCATAGATCGGGATGGTTTCCTTGCCGTAGGGCGACCCGTGATAGAGCACGACGATCTTCTTGCCCTTCAGTCTGTCGATGCCGCCTTCCTTGGAGGCGATGTAGTTCACGATGCCTGATGTCTCACTGTAGGGATTGAGCAGCAGAGGGAAGACGTAGGGGAAAACGCGCCCATCTGTAGAATCGGTTCGGCCGTGATTGACGGTGATCAGCGGCACCTTGTCGGCGGTGATGCGATCGATCATGGCATAGGCGATGCCGACCGAGAGCGGGTTCCAGGCGGCGGCACCGGCATGGCTCTTCTGCCGCTCATAGCATTCGACACCACGCTCGACCTCATACTGGGTCTCGCATTCGTCCCAAGTCAGTTTGACGCCGTTGACGCCGCCGTCACGGATGTTGATGAGGTTGAGATAGTCGATGAAACCGCCGAAGAAGCCGGTGCCGCCGGCCGCATAAGGCCCGACGCGATAGCTCTGCAGCGGAAAATACTGTTCGTCGGCGTGCGCGGCCGGTAAGGCCACCGACACGATCATCGCCGCGGACAGCGCCGCCGCCTTGATTGTGCTGAGGAAAGTCATGGTCGAGATACTCCCGGTATGGGCCGTCTTGGGTTCGGCCCCTTGTTCATTTTCGGATTGGATTCATTTTCAATGCATCAGCTCAAGTCGACTGCCAGGCGAACAGGAGCCGTCTTCGGACCCTGTCCCACAGCGCCGCCAGCCCGTCGGGTTCAAGGATCAGAAACAGGATGATGAGCGCGCCCAGCACGATGCGCTGGCTCATGTCGAGCACGCCCGAGTCGAAGAGATCGCCAAGCAGGAAGCCGCCGAGGCGCGACAGAGCGAGTGGAAAGACCACGATGAGGGCGGCGCCGAAGAAGGCGCCGCGGATCGAAGCCAGACCACCGATGATGATGATGAACAGGATCTGGAACGACCGGTCGAGATCGAAGCCGTCCGGCTCGACGGTTCTGAGATAGGCGAAGGCCCAGATGACGCCGGCAACGCCAATGATGAAGGACGAGATGGCGAAGGCCAGAAGCTTGGTCTTCAGCACCGGAATGCCGATGATGCGGGCGGCGGTTTCATTGTCGCGGATGGCGATGAAGTTGCGCCCGGTCTGCGACGAGGCCAGCCTATAGGCAAGGAAGGTCAGCACCGTGACGATGGTCAGCGCGAACAAATAGCGGCCGATGGCGCCGTCGAGCGCGAAACCTGAAATCGACAGTCTCGGCGCGTCGATGACGCCGGACGCCGAGTTGTTGGAAAACCAGCTGAACTTGGTCAACGCCCATTGCACGAAGAACTGCGCGGCAAGGGTCGAAACCGCGAGATAAAAACCCTTCAGGCGCAGGCTCGGCAGGCCGAAAACGACGCCTATCGCGGCCGCCACTATGCCGGCCAGGAAGATGCTGCCGGCCAGCGGCAGGCCTTCGACACGCAGGTTGAAATTATAGGCGGCAAAGGCGCCGGCCGCCATGAAAGCAGCACTGCCAAGCGACACCTGGCCGGCATAGCCGGTCAGGATGTTCAAGCCCACGCCGGCAAGGCTGAGCGCCAGGAAAGGCAGCAGGATGGCCTCGAACAGATAGCTTGAGCCGATCAGCGGCACGACGCCGTAAGCGAAAGCGAGCAAAAGCACGGGCACGACCCATTTCGGCAGCACCGGCGCAGCGGCGAAATCGCTTGTTATCGCGGTCATCGTTCAGATCCTCTCGACGAGCTTCTGGCCGAACAGGCCGGAAGGGCGGATCAGCAGGAAGACGAGCGCGACGACATAGGCAAACCAGCTCTCTATGCCGCCGCCGAAATAGTCGCCGATATAGACTTCGGCGAGCTTCTCGCTGGCGCCGATCAAGAGGCCGCCGACGATGGCGCCGAGGATGGAATCGAAACCGCCGAGCACCAGCACCGGCAGCGCCTTGAGCACCACCAGCGACAGCGAGAACTGCACGCCGAGGCGTGCGCCCCACAGCAGTCCGGCCACCAGCGCGACGAGGCCGGCGGCGGCCCATACAGTGGCCCAGATCAGGGGTAGCCTGAGGCCGACCGCGAGTGCCGCGAACTGATCGTCGGCGACTGCGCGGAAGGAGAGGCCGATGCGGGTGTAGCGGAAGAACAGCGACAGCAAGAGGACCATGCCGGAAGCAACCACGGCCGCGAAAATATCGAACTGGCTGATCAGCACGCCGCCGATTTCCAGCGGCACATCCTCGATGCCGAGATCGAGGCCGTGGACCTGCGTGCCCCAGATCAGCTGGGCAGCGCCTTCGATGATGTAGGACAGGCCAAGCGTCGCCATGAACAGGGTGATCGGCGGCTTGTTGGTCAGTGGCCTGAGCACCGTGCGCTCGATGGCGATGCCGATCGCCACCATGATGGCGAAGGTGACCACCAGCGCCAGCGCGAAGGGAATGCCGCGCTCGACAAGGCTGACGAAGGTGAGTGCCGCAAACAGCAGCATCGCGCCTTGCGCGAAATTGAGCACGCCCGAGGTCTTGTAGATGAGCACGAAGCCGATCGCGACAAGCGAATACATGACGCCTGAGAGCAGGCCTCCGACGAGCACTTCGATGAAGAACTGGTAGTCGAAACCGGCGATCATATGCCTGCCCCGTCTTCATTGTCCGAGGCGACGCCGAGATAAGCATCGATGACGCGCTGGTCGTTCCTGACTTCATCGGGCGTGGCGTCGGCGATCTTGCGGCCGTAGTCGAGGACGGCGATTCGATCGGACAGACCCATGACGACGCCGACATCGTGCTCGATCAACACCACGGTGGTGGCGAAACGATCGCGCGCGGCACGGACGAAAGCCGCCATCTCGCTCTTTTCGCTCGCTGTCATGCCGGCCATCGGCTCGTCGAGCAAAAGCAGGCGCGGCTCGGCCACCAGAGCGCGGGCCAATTCGACACGCTTCTGCAGCCCATAAGGCAAGGTGCCGACAAGACGGTCGCGAATGGCGGTGAGATGGAGGAATTCGAGGACCTGTTCGGCACGGCTGCGTGAATCGCGCTGCTCGCCACGCGAGCGGCCGATGCCGAGCACCTGGCCGGCAAAGTTGGAGCGAACCTTGTAGGCAAGGCCAGAGGCGATATTGTCGAGGACGCTGAGGCCCTTGAACAGTGCAAGGTTCTGGAAGGTTCTGGCGACGCCGAGATGGGCCAGCCGCTGCGTCGGGACCTGGGCATAGAAGGTACCGTCGAGCTGGACATGGCCACGATCCGGCCTGTAGACGCCGCTGATGACGTTGATCAGCGAGCTCTTGCCGGCCCCGTTAGGGCCGATGATGGCACGGATCTCGCCTGGTAGAACCGACAGGTCGATATCGGCAAGTGCGACGACGCCGCCAAACGACAGGCTTATGCCCTGAAGCGCGAGCAAGGGAGAGGCGGCGTCGGCAACGGACCCTGCCGGCCAGGCGGCATCTTCGAACGACTGCTCCAACCGCAGGCCTGACGGCAAGCCGCGTGCAAAGACTTCCGGCGCATAGACCGAAGCGTCCATCACTCCGAGCGTATAACTGGGCAACGGCATTCCAATCGTCCTCGATTAGGCGCGCAAAATCCTATTGCCGCCCGACGGATCAGCGCGCCGGGCAAGCTTCATGTGTGCAGGCCGGCGCCTGCCCGGCGTGCCTATGGGGTGACTACTCCGCCGCCAGCGACGCCGCCGCCTCGGCATCTTCCAGTTCGCGAACGAGTGGGATGACATGCTTGCCGAAATACTCGACCTCTTCCTGGAAGTGCAGGAAACCGAGCAGGATGAGATCCGCACCCGCGCGCTTCAGGTCGACGACGCGTTGAGCGACCTGCCTGGGGGTGCCGATCAGGTTGGAGCGGAAGCCGTCATTGTACTGGACCAGGTCGTCGAAGGACGATTTCGCCCAATTGCCCTCACCTTCCGGCGAGGCCTTACCGGCGTTCTTGACCTCATGGCCGAAAGCATTGACCGCTTCGGGATTGGCCTTGGCGATGATTTCGGCGAGCACCGTCTTGGCCTCCTCCTCGGTCTCGCGAACGACAGCGAAAGCGTTGACGCCGACCTTGACGGAATGGTTGTTGGCCTTCGCCTTGGCCCTGAGGTCGTCGACCTGCTTGGCGATTTCAGCCGGCGTGTTGCCGTTGGTGAAGTACCAGTCCGAAACCCGTGATGCCATGTCGCGTGCGGCGCGCGACGAGCCACCCTGGAAGATTTCGGGCAGCGGCTGCGGCGGCTTCGGCTTCAGCGAATATTCGTTGAAGCGGTAGAAATCACCACGGAAGGTGAAGCTGTCTTCAGTCCATATTCCGCGCAGCGCACGAATGAATTCTTCCGAGCGGCGGTAGCGCTCGTCATGGTCGAGCCAATGCTCGCCAATGGCGTGGAACTCGCCGCGGAACCAGCCGGAGACAAGATTGATCGCGACGCGGCCGTTGGTCAGGTAGCTGATGGTGGCGATCTGCTTGGCCGCCAGCGCCGGGTTCCATGGCCCGGGCAGGATCGCGGCGATGACCTTGAGCGTGGTGGTCGCCGCCAGCAGATCATGGCTGAACGCCACCGATTCATGCTGTTCGTCGGCGCCGTAGCCAGCGGTGAAACGGATCTGGCTGAGCGCGTAGTCGAAGCCGGACCTCTCGGCGATCTGCGCCAGCTTGCGGTTATACTCGGCCGAATGGTTGGTGCGCTGCTCGATGTTGGAGATCACCAGGCCGCCCGAAACATTCGGCACCCAGTAGGCAAACTTGATCGCGTCGGTCTCTGCGTGTGCCATGAAATGTCTCCCATTCAGGCCGTGTCATTGATCGATCCGGCCGCAGCCGGACTTCGCCGATATTTATTATGTTTATAGAATAAATATACAAAGAAGGATTTTCCGTTTTTGGGGCACTCTTGGGGCGGAAATACCAATTTTCGCTGCCGAACCCGGCCTGCAGATG
>NZ_RZPH01000018.1:0-17502 GCF_004022825.1 Mesorhizobium sp. M7A.F.Ca.CA.004.04.2.1 | reverse complement strand
CTTCATAGGCTCACCGAAGATGAATTTCGTCGACGGCGCCAGGCTTGGCGAAACCGCCAAGACCATCGGCGTGCGGCCGGAACATTTGACCGTCGATCCGAAATCCGGCGCCTGGAAGGGAACGGTGGTGCACGCCGAGCACCTCGGCGCCGACACCAACCTTTATCTCGATTGCGAGAAGGCCGGTCTGATTACCGTGCGGATTTTCGGTGTTTATGATGCCGAGCCGGGTGCGACGCTGTATGCGACGCCGGATCCGGGGAAGACGTATCGGTTTGGTGCGGATGGGAAAGTGCTGAAGTAGCGCGGCGGCGCACCCCCCTCACCCAGCCTCCGCTTCGCTCGGCTGACCTCTCCCCGAGGGGAGAGGAGATTGTCAGCGCCGCCGCTCACCTCTTCTCCCCAGCGGGGAGAAGGTGGCCGCGAAGCGGCCGGATGAGGGGGCAGCGCTGACCCCGAAATGTAGTGCCTACAAATCAGCCTTGAACGTCTGCTTCTGCTGGCCCAGGCCCTCGATTCCCAGCTCCACCACATCGCCGGCCTTCAAGAACACCGGCGGCTTCATGCCCAGCCCGACGCCGGGCGGCGTGCCGGTGGAGATGATGTCGCCGGGGTGCAGCGACATGAACTGGCTGAGATAGGAAACCAGATACTTGACGCCATAGACCATGGTCTTGGTCGAGCCGTTCTGCATCGTCTTGCCGTTGACCGTCAGCCACATTTTGAGGTTCTGCGGATCGGCCACTTCGTCCTTGGTTACCAGCCATGGGCCGGTCGGGCCGAACGTGTCGCAGCTCTTGCCCTTGGTCCACTGGCCCTGCCGCTCGGCCTGGAAGGCGCGCTCGGAGACGTCGTGGGCAACGCTATAGCCGGCAACATAGTCGAGCGCATCGGCCTCGCTGACATACTTGGCGGTTTTGCCGATGATTACGGCCAGTTCGACTTCCCAGTCGGTCTTCTCCGAGCCGCGCGGGATCAGCACGTCGTCATCCGGCCCGACAATGGCCGAGCTTGCCTTCATGAAGATGATCGGCTCCGGCGGCACGGTGGCGCCGGTTTCGGCGGCATGGTCGGAATAGTTGAGGCCGATGCAGATGAACTTGCCGGTGCCGGCAACGCAGGCGCCAAGGCGCGGGCTGCCGGAAACCGCCGGCAGCGACTTCGGATCGAGCTTGGCCAGTGCCGCCAGCGATGCCGGGTCGAGCGTCTTGCCGCCGATATCGGTGACGTGAGCGGAGAGATCACGGATCGTTCCATCCGCATCGAGCAGGCCGGGACGTTCGCTTCCCACCTCGCCATAGCGCAGCAGTTTCATCTAAATCCTTCTCCTGATTGCGGCCTCGTGGCCTTTTGCAAACTTTCCGCCAAGGCGATTGCGCCTTCAAGGAACCGGCGGACCGTACCCATCGACCTGACTACGGACAAGCGCGATCGCCATACAAGATAGCCGGCGCGCGGGATTTTCAGACTCTTCGATCCCCTGTCAAACGCCGGGAAAGGGCCAGATCGTCCGGCTCGGCAAGATTTCCGCAGTCAGATCGACCAGCCGCCATCGATATTGTAGGCCTGCCCTGACGTATAGGTGGCGCCGGCCAGATAGACGGCGAGATCCGCGATCTCCTCCGGCGTGCCGAGCCGGCCCATCGGCTGGCGGGCGATGAAGGCTGCGCGGGCGGCATCGTAGTCGCCTTGCGCGTGCATGCGGTCCTGCAGCGACGGGCTCTCGACCGTGCCGGGGCAGATGGCGTTGCAGCGTATACCCTTGCCGACATAGTCGGCGGCGATCGCCTTGGTCAGGCCGATGACGGCGGCCTTGGTCAGGCCATAGACGAAGCGGTTGGGCACGCCCTTGGTTGAACTGGCCAGCGAGGCCATGTTGATGATCGATCCGTCGCCGCGTTCCAGCATGCCGGGCAGCACGGCCCGGCTGGTGCGGATCATGGCGCGAACATTGAGATCCAGCGCGAAATCGAGATCGGCTTCCTTCATCTCGAGGATCGAGCCGGAATGGACGAAACCGGCGCAATTGAACAGAACGTCGACGACGCCGATCTCGGCAAAGGCGGCGTTGACGGCTTCGTCGTTGAGTACGTCCAGCTTGCGGGTCTTGATCCCCGGCGTCCTGGCGAGTTCCGCCAGCAGTGCCTCGTTGATGTCGGTGGCGTGGACGATGGCGCCAGCTTTTGCGAACGCCAGTGCGCTCGCCTTGCCGATGCCTTGCGCCGCTGCCGTGACGACAACGACCTTGCCTGCCAGATCCGACATACTGTTCTCCTCGTCCGCTGGGGATAGTCCGGGTCTACCTGCGGCTGGCCAAGGCGTCATGTGCCAGTCACGCGTGATCGTGCAGCCTGCGCCGTTGACCGTTCACTGATAAAGATGTTTTTTCTCGTTAAAGAACATCTGTCCGTGCGTCAAGCCCGAACACGATCTCGACAGCACCGGCGGGACATCAATCGCCGTAAGGCACCCAGACATTCTTGACCTCGACGGCGCGGCGCAGGAAGGCGTCGCCGGCGGCTTCGTCGGATGCCCAGTCGAGGCTGCGGCCATTGCCGCTCCAGACGCGCTTGAGGTTGCCGATGGACTCTGCCTCCGCCTTGGCGCAGGTCTCTGCGTCGGCGAACACCCAGAGCCCGTCGACATCGTCATGCTTGGCCAGCACGCCGGCAAGTTCGGCGCTGCGGCCGGTGACGATGTTGATGGCGCCTGAGGGAATGTCGGAATATTCGATGACCTGGTAGAGATCGGTGGCCAGCAGCGGGTAGCGCTCCGACGGCACCGCAACCACGGTGTTGCCCATGGCCAGCGCCGGTGCGACCAGCGAGATCAGACCGAGCAGCGGCGAGCTATCGGGGGCGACGATGCCGACGACGCCGACCGGTTCATGAAGCGCCAGCGTCACGGCACGCGCCGGCGGCTGGTGCACGCGGCCCTCGAACTTGTCGGCCAGACCGGCATAGAGGAACAGCCGTTCAATGGATTGTTCTACCTCTTCCCGCGCGGCCTTGGGCGTAGCGCCGGTCAATTCGGTGAGACGGGCGGCGAACTCGCCGGCACGGCCGGAAAGATTCTCGGCCAGATAATAGAGCACCTGGGACCTGTTATAGGCGGTCGCCTCCGGCCAGGCCTTGGCACCGCGGGCGGCAGAGACGGCATCGCGGATATCCTTGCGGCTGCCGAGCCCAACTTCGCCGGCAAGCTTGCCCTTGGCGGTGGCGATGGCGAGCGAATAATTGCCGTCCGGCCGAACCTGCTTGCCGCCGATGAACAGCTTTGCGGTGCGGTCGATTGCCGAGCCGTCGGCCTGCTCGACTGGCTGTGCGGAGGTCGTCGCCGGCTTGATGACCGGGCCGAGCGGCAGCTTTGCCGTGAGATATTCGAACATGCCCTCGCGCCCGCCCTCGCGGCCGAAACCGCTCTCGCGGTAGCCGCCGAAGCCACAGGCGGCGTCGAACATGTTGGTGCCGTTGACCCAGACCACGCCGGCCTTCAATTGCGGCGCGACGTGCAAAGCAAGGTTGACGTTCTCGCTCCACACCGAGGCGGCGAGGCCATAGCGCGTGTTGTTGGCTAGCTCGATCGCTTCCTCGGTGTTGCGGAAGGTCATGGTCGCCAGAACAGGGCCGAACACCTCTTCTTGTGCCAATATGTTAGCCGGCGAAACACCTGTGGCGAGCGTCGGCAGATGGTAGTAGCCGGAAGACGGCAGCGCCGCATCCGGCTGCCAGCAGACGGCGCCCTGCCTGTCGCCTTCGGCAACCAGGCCCTTGACGCGGTCAAGCTGGGTCAAGTCGACCAGCGGGCCGATATCGGTGTTCTTGTCGAGCGGGCTGCCGACGCGCAGCCGGCTCATCCGCGTCTTGACCTTGGCGATCAGGGCGTCGGCGATGCCTTCCTGCACCAGCAGGCGCGAGCCGGCGCAGCAGACCTGCCCCTGGTTGAACCAGATACCGTCGACCAGGCCTTCGACGGCGCTGTCGAGATCGGCATCCTCGAAGACGATGAAGGCCGACTTGCCGCCGAGCTCCAGCGACAGTTTTTTCCCGGACCCCGCAGTGGCTTTCCTGATGATCTTGCCGACCTCGGAAGAGCCGGTGAAGGCGATCTTCTGGATGCCGGGATGGTTGACGATGGCCACGCCGGCCTCAGGTCCGCCCTGGACGATGTTGACGACGCCTTTCGGCACGCCGGCGCGTTCGCAGATCTCGGCGAACAGGATTGATGTCAGCGGCGTGAACTCGGCCGGCTTCAGCACCACCGTGCAGCCGGCGGCGAGCGCCGGCGCGATCTTCCAGGCCAGCATCAGCAGCGGAAAGTTCCACGGGATGATCTGGCCGACGACGCCGACGCCCTTGTGGCCGGGGAAATCCTTGTCCAGCGCCTGCGCCCAGCCGGCATGATGGATGAAATGGCGGATCGCCAGCGGCACGTCGATGTCGCGGCTTTCGCGGATCGGCTTGCCATTGTCGATTGTCTCAAGCACCGCGAACAGGCGCTGGTGGCGCTGCATGGCGCGGCCGATGGCATAAAGCACCTTGGCCCTGACATAGCCCGAGGCTGCCGACCATTTCGGCAACGCCTTGGTGGCCGCCGCCACCGCCGCGTCGATGTCGGCGGCATTGGCGTCCGAGACCTTGGCCAGCAGCTTGCCGGAGGAGGGCTCGCTGGTCTCGAAGGTCTTGCCGCCGGACGCGGCTTTCCAGTCGCCGCCGATGAACAGCGCCTTGGAAAAATCGCGCGCGGCAAGCCAGGCGTCGGCCTCGTTGCGGGCTTCCGGCGCCGGGCCGTACTCCATGGCGTGATAGCGGTCGAGGATGTTCATCAGGTGCCTCCTTCACCCTCCCCCTTGTGGGGAGGGTCGATCGGCAAGGCCGATCGGGGTGGGGGTAAATGTCTCATGCCATCGCGTGGCGATGATTGGCCGAATAGTGTCCGGTCAGATGGTGCTCGAGCTGGCGCTCGATGTCGGTCAAGAGGCTCGAGGCACCGAAGCGGAACAGCTCGGGCTCCAGCCAGGGCCGGCCGAGTTCTTCCTTCATCAGCACCAGCCAGTCGAGCGAGGCCTTGGCCGTGGATATGCCGCCGGCCGGCTTGAAGCCGATGAGATAGCCGGTTTCCTCGAAATAGGCCCTGATGGCGCGCACCATGGCGAGGCCGACAGGCAGCGTCGCGTTGACGCTTTCCTTGCCGGTCGAGGTCTTGATGAAATCGGCGCCCGCCATCATCGCCACCATCGAGGCCAGCATGACATTGCGCAGCGTGGCGAGGTCGCCGGTGCCGAGGATGACCTTCAGATGCGCGTCACCGCAGGCGGCGCGCATCGAGACGATCTCGTTGTAGAGCTCCCGCCATTTGGCGCCGAACACCAGCCCGCGCGGGATGACGACGTCGATCTCGTCGGCGCCGTCGCGGACCGAGGCCTCGATCTCCTGCAGGCGGGTCGACAGCGGCGTAAGGCCATGCGGGAAGGCGGTGGAGACGGCGGCGACATGGATGCCAGTGCCGCGCACGGCATCGACGGCGGTGGCAACGAAGGGGTGGTAGACACAGACGGCGGCCGGGCGGATGGTTTCACCTGATATGCCGAGGCCCTCGACAATGTCGCGGCGGAACGGATTGATCGCCTTGGCGCAGAGCCGGCGCACGCGCTCCTCGGTGTCGTTGGAATTCAGCGTCGTCAAATCCATGCAGGCGACGGCGCGCAGCAGCCAGGCCGCCTGGTTGTCGGCCTTTATCGAGCGCCGCTTGGTCAGGCTGGCGACGCGCCGTTCCAGCGCCGAGCGATTGACGCTGCGCACCGATTCCATGAAGCCGAGGTCGAGCTTCATGCCTGGATTGCGCGCAATGCGATGGTCCGGGGGAACGGCTGTGTTGGCGGCGGCACGCGCGGGCAGCGGCGTCACCTTGGACGAGCCGACATCGGCTTCGCGGATTGTGCTGCTCATCTCCTGCCCTTTCATTCAGCGACGTGTGCCGAAGATAGCCCGTGAAGCCGTACTTCACGAGTCCTGCGGGCGGTCATAACCGAAAAAGGCGGCGAAAGCAGCAATTTTTGACCGTGCGGTCAAAAACATAGACTTCGAGATGTTGGTGCGTCTCAGCCGACGAAGGCGCGCTCGACGACAAAAGTCGCTGGATGGCTCAGCGACCCTTCCTCGAAGCCAAGGCTTTCGGCCAGTTCCTTGACGTCCTTCAGCATATGCATCGAGCCGCAGATCATGATCCGGTCGGTTTCCGGGTTGAGCTTGTCGATGCCGAGATCGCTGTAGAACTTGCCGGAGCCGATCAGCGCGGTGATGCGGCCCATGCGTGCCGATTCCTCGCGGGTCGTCGAATTGTAGAGCGTGACGCGCCCGGAGGTCAGCTCGCCGATCAGCGGGTCGCTTTCGAGTGCTGCGACCAGTTCCTGGCCATAGGTCAGCTCGGCATTGTCGCGGCAGGTATGGGTCAGGATCAGCTGATCGAACTTGTCGTAGGTGTCGGGGTCGCGCAGCAGGCTGGCGAAGGGCGCGATGCCGGTGCCGGTCGAGATCATGAACAGCCGCTTGGCCGGCGTCAGCGCGTCGACCACCAGCGTGCCGGTCGACTTCTGGCGCATGATGACGGTGTCGCCGACCTGGATCTTCTGCAGCTCCGAAGTCAGCGGGCCGTCCGGCACCTTGATCGAGAAGAATTCCAGCTCTTCGTCCCAGGCCGGGCTCGCCACCGAATAGGCGCGGTACACCGGCTTCTCGGCATTGGGCAGGCCGATCATGACGAACTCGCCGGAGCGGAAGCGCAGCGACTGCGGACGGGTGATGCGGAACGAGAACAGCCGATCGGTATAGTGCTTCACCGAGACGACGGTTTCGGCATAGACGTTGGCCGGAATCGGGAACTGCAGCGGTCGGGCGCCGGCGGTGTTGAGAGCGGATGTGGTGTTCATCAAATCCAACCTTCTGGCCCAACCGTGGACGCGGGCGCCAAACTTTCACCTGCACGCCCGGACCATTCAGATCCCGGCGGGCTGTTCGCACACTGCAAAGCGGCAAGCTCTTGTGTCCGGAATTTATTAGTATACAAACGATATTTGCGTCAAGATGCTCCCTTAAAACAGCTTTCCAAACTGGCGCATATCCGTAGTCCGCGCATTTCGGGTTTCGACGATGGAAGAGAATATTTCGGCGCAAGCGCGCAATTCCCGGGGAAATGTCGTCGCCGGTATCGATGTCGGCGGCACCTTCACCGACCTGCTCCTGATCGACGGAAGCGACGGCGGCCGGGTGTATCTGGCCAAGACGCCGACCACGGTGGACAACCAGGCTTTCGGTGTGGTTTCGGCACTCGGCGCCACCGGATTTGCCATCGATAGCATCGACCTCATCGTGCATGGCACGACCACCACCACCAATGCGGTGCTCGAACGCCGGCTGGCGAAAACCGGCATGATCACCACGCGCGGTTTTCGCGACGTGATCGAACTGGGCCGGCGCACGCGGCCGCAGGCCTATGGCATGACCGGCAGCTTCGTGCCGATCATTCCGCGCAATCTCAGGCTCGAAGTCTCGGAGCGCGTCGAAGCATCGGGCGCGGTGCGCACGCCGCTCGACGAGACCGAGATGCGCGACGCAGTGCAGACGCTGATAGCGGCCGGTTGCGAATCCCTGGTCATCCATTTCCTGCATTCCTACGCCAACCCGGCACATGAGCGGCGCGCCGTCGAAATCGCCACCGAACTCTGGCCGAACGGCTACATCACGGCAGGCCATGCGCTGCTGTCGGAAGCGCGCGAATTCGAACGCGGCGTGACCGCTTCGGTCAACGCCTCAGTGCAGCCGATCCTCGAGCGCTATGTCGAGCGGCTGCGCAAGGAATTGGCCGCCAAAGGCTATGCCCGCGACTTCCTGATCATGAACGGCAATGGCGGCATGATCTCGGCCCGCTTCGTCACACGTGAATCGGCCAAGACGGTCATGTCCGGCCCGGCCTCGGGCGTCATCGCCGCCGCTTATACGGGAAAACGCGCCGGCTTCGAAAACCTCGTCACCTATGACATGGGCGGCACCTCGACCGACGTGGCGTTGATCCGCAATGCCGAGCCGGCAGTGTCGAACGAGATCGAGATCGAATATGCGATGCCGATCCATGTGCCGATGGTGGCGGTGCACACGGTCGGCGCCGGCGGCGGCTCGATCGCCCGCGTCGATGCGGCCGGCCTGATCCAGATCGGTCCGGAAAGTGCCGGCGCCAATCCCGGCCCGATCTGCTACGGACGCGGCGGCCTCGAGCCGACCATTACCGACGCCAATCTGGTGCTCGGCCGGCTGGCGCCGAAGAAGCTGCTGGCGGTCCAAAATCCCGTCACATCAGAGCGCGTCACCAGCATTTTCGAAGACAAGATCGGCAAGGCGACCGGCCTTTCCGGCGTCGAGGCGGCGGGCGCGGTGCTGCGGCTCGGCAACATGAAGATGGCCGGCGCCATCCGCATGGTCTCGGTGTCGCGCGGCCATGACCCTCGTGATTTCGCGCTGTTCGCCTTTGGCGGCGCCGGCCCGCTGCACGCAACGGCCCTGGCGCGCGAACTCGGCCTGCCCAAGGTGCTGGTGCCGGCGCGTCCGGGCATCACCAACGCACTCGGCTGCGTCGTCGCCGACCTGCGCCATGACTTCGTCAACACCATCAACCAGCCGGTGGCGGTGCTCGACGAAAGACAGCTTCATACTGTATTGGAACGACACCGAAACGAAGGTGAAGAGCTGATCGGCAAGGAAGCGGTGAAGCCGGAGACGATCCGCGTCACCCACTCCGCCGACATGCAGTTCGTCGGCCAGACCCACATCATCAACGTGGCGCTGCCGTCCTCATCGGTGACGCGGGCAACGCTGCAGCAGCTTTTCGAAAAGGCCTATTTCGCCCGCTTCAAGGTCGAGCTTCCGGAAATCCGCGCCAACCTCGTCAATCTCAACACCTCGGTCACTGGCGTGCGTCCGGCGATCGATCTGTCGCGGCTGATCGACCCGGCCGGGCGCGCAACAACGCTCGACGAGGCGCGGCGCGAAATCCGGCCGGTCTGGTACGCCGGCCAATGGCACGACACGCCGGTATACGCGCGTGAAAAGCTGCCGCTTGACGCTGAAATCGAAGGGCCGGCGATCCTCGAACAGGTGGATGCCACCACCGTGCTCGAACCCGGCGACCGCGCACGCAGCGACGCCGACGGCAACATCATCATCGACATTGGCGAGGCCTGAGATGCCAAATCTTGATAGGGCAAAGCTCGACGCCATCACCCTTTCGGTCCTCCAGGCGGCACTGCAGCAGGTCTGCGACGAGATGGACCTGACCTTCTCGCGCGCCGCCTTCTCGCCTGTCATCGCCGAGGCCAATGACCGCTCCGACGGCATCTATTCCGCCGTCGATGGTTCGCTGATCGCGCAAGGCAGCCAAGGCCTGCCGGTGTTCGTCGGCGTCATGCAATATTCGACCAGGACGGTGATCGAGATGATCGCCGACGGCCGTTGCCTGCCGCCGGAACCAGGCGACATCTACATCGTCAACGACCCCTATCTCGGCGGCACGCATCTGATGGATGTGCGCTTCGCCATGCCGGTCTACCGGGACGGCAAGATTTTCTGCTGGCTGTCCAACACCGGCCATTGGCCCGACATTGGCGGCTCGGTCCCGGGCGGATTTTCGGCCTCGGCGACTGCCGTGGAGCAGGAAGGCCTGCGACTGCCGCCCGTAAAACTGTTCAAGAAGGGCGTGCTCGATCCGGAGATCTACGCCATCATCTGCTCCAACATCCGCGTTGCCGACCAGCGCATCGGCGACATCCGCGCCCAGGCTGCGGCACTGCTGATCGGCCAGGACCGGCTCAATGGTATCCTGGATCGTTACGGTGATGAAACGGTTGTCGAGGCGATCGCCGAACTGCGCCGCCGCGCGGCCGAGCAGATGCGCGCCAACATCTCAGCCATTCCCGACGGCACCTACCATTCCAAGGCGTTTGTCGATTCCGACGGGGTGGTCAACGAGCCGCTGACCATCGCGCTCGCGGTGGAGAAACAGGGCAATACGCTGACCTTCGATTTCACCGGCTCGTCAAAGCCCTGCGCCGGGCCGATGAACAGTGTGCTGGCGACGACCTTGTCGTCGGTCTATCTCGCCATGCGTCACATTTTCCCTGATGTGCCGATCAGCGCCGGTGCCTTCGAACCGCTTGAAGTCAAGCGGCCGGAAGGCACTTTCCTCGACGCCAGATATCCACGCCCGGTCTCGGGCTGCGCGGCTGAAGTGTCGCAGCGCATCGCGGAAGCGGTGTTCGCGGCCATGGTGCAGGCGTTGCCGGACAAGGTGACGGCGGCGCCCGCCGGCTCCAGCGGCAATTTCGCGCTCGGCGGCAACGACCCGGCGCGCGGTCGCGATTACGTCATGTACCAGATCTCCGGCGGCGGTTACGGCGGAAATTCAGGCCATGACGGACTGACCAATGGCTGCTCGACCATCGGCATTTCCAAATCGCCGCCGGTCGAGATCATGGAACAGGCATTCCCGGTGCTCTACCGCCACTATGCCTTGCGCGAAGGTTCAGGCGGCGCCGGCAAGCATCGCGGCGGTTTCGGCCTCGCCTATGAGGTCGAAATCCTGCGCGGCGACGCCCGTGCTTCTTTCGTCATGGATCACGGCCGTTTCGGCCCCCAAGGCGCACTCGGCGGCAGGGATGGCGCGGTCAACATGGTGACCGTCTTCCGCAACGGCGAGGAACATGTACCGCCGCATTTGTCCAAGGAGCAGGACATCGCGCTCAAGGCCGGCGACCGCGTGCGTGTCGGCACGCCGGGCGGTGGCGGCTACGGCGATCCGCTGCAGCGCGATCCGGATCTGGTGCTGCGCGACGTGGCGTTGGGTTACTATACGATCGAGGAAGCCAACGAAAAATTTGGCGTTGTCCTCTCGGCAGGCGAACTCGGCATCGACCGGACAGCGACGAACAAGCAGCGCGCCGGCTAACGCACGACCAATCGTGAGGGCTTGGTCCGCTCGCCGCGCCGCGATCGCCGCAGCGCATGTCGTTTCCGTCTCCGCCGGGATCATGAAAGCCCGTAGACTTCCCGCTTTCAACGGGGAACTCGAACGTGCGTCTTTTCGGTCGTTTCGTGCTTGCAGCTTCCGTCGCTCTCACCCTTGCCACGGGCGCCGCCTCCGCCCAGGACAAAAAACTCAGGATCGGCACCGAGGGCGCCTATCCGCCCTTCAATTACGCCAGTGCCGACGGCACGCTGGGCGGCTTCGACATCGACTTGGGGAAGGCGCTGTGCGCGCAGATGAAGGCCGAGTGCGAGTTCAGCGTGCAGGATTTCGATGGTTCGATCCCGGCGCTGCAGGCCGGCAAGTTCGACGCCATCATCAACATCACCATCACGCCCGAGCGGGCCGAAAAGGTCGAGTTCACCCACAAATACTACCAGACGCCGCCGGCCATCGCCGTACCGAAGGATTCGACCATATCAGGCTCCTCGCCGGACGACCTGAAAGGCAAGGCGCTCGGCGTGCAGACCGCGACCATCCACCAGAAATTCGCCGACCAGAAATATGCAGGCTCGACGGTCAAGGCCTATCCGACGGGCGAAGATGCCCGCACCGACATGGCCAATGGCCGCCTCGACGCGATGATGGACGGCTCGATCATCCTGACCGAGTGGTTGAAGAAGCCAGACGGCGCCTGCTGCAAGCTGCTCGGCACGCTGACGGCCGATCCGGCCATACACGGCCCCGGCGTCGGCATCGCCCTGCAGAAGGGCAACAAGGAGTTGGCCGACAAGCTCAATGCGGCCATCGACGCGCTGCGCGCCAATGGCAAGTACAAGGAAATCAACGACAAATACTTTTCCTTCGACGTCTACGGCAGCTGAGAACGACAACAAATGCCTTCCGGCAGCGCTGCCTGGCGCTGCCGTTTTTCATGAACGATGGAGACTTCCTTGGCTGAGCGGCGTTCCCCTTTCTACAGCAGCATCGTCGGGCTGGGCGCGACCATGGGTCGTGTCGGGGGCGATTTCATCTCGGCCAAAACTTATTCCGGTATTGCCGACGAGCACCTGAACACCCGCAGGAATGTCGGCGTGCAGGATCTCAGCACCATGGGCAAGATGGATATCAAGGGGCCGGAGGCCGAGGCGCTGGTCAACCATGTCATCGTCAATAATGCCGCTGCCATGAAACCGGGCCACGTCCGCTATTCCACGGTCTGCCGCGAGGATGGCGGCATCATGGACGACCTCACCGTGTTTCGGTTGGGCCCGGAGCACTTCATGCTGGTGACCGGCTCGGTCAACCGCCTGAAGATGCTGCCCTGGCTGCAGCATCACGCTCAGGGCCGCAAGGCCTATGTCACCGACATCACGGCGGCCATCGCCTTCCCGACCATCCAGGGTCCGCGCTCGCGCGAACTGCTGAAAGCGTTGATCGCGGATGCCGATCTGGATGGACTGAAGCGCTGGTCGTTCACGTCGGGCCATATCAACGGCACGCGGGTACTGATCTCGCGCACCGGCGTCACCGGCGAACTCGGCTTCGAACTGTTCGTGCCGGCCGACGAGGCGGCCTCTCTCTGGGACGCGCTGATGCGCACCGGCCGTGACTTTGGCCTGAAACCCTATGGCGTGCTGGCGATGTTCACGCTGGGCCTGGAAAAGGCCTATCCGGCGCACGGCATCGACATGGACGAGACCCGCACCCCGTTCCATGTCGGCCTCGACCGCTGGATCAAGTTCGACAAGGGCGATTTCATCGGCCGCGAAGCTTTGCTCAAGGTTCGCGACAAGGGCCTCGACGAGCAATGGGTCGGACTGATCCTCGACGGCGACAAGCCGGCCGCGGCCGATGCCAGGATTCTGGCCGATGGCGAGGACGCCGGCATCGTCACCTACAGCGACCACGGCTATTCCCTCGGCAAGGTGCTGGCCACCGCGCATCTGCGGCTGCCCTTCACGGCTGTCGGCACCGAATTGAGCATTGATATCGGTGGTAAGCCGACGCGTGCGGTGGTGGCTCCGATACCGTTCTTCGATCCGGAAGGGGCGAGGTTGCGAGGTTAGCTGACCCCATCGGGTGTTTCGGCCATTTTCAAGGTATGCGGGGCCGTCAACCCAAGCGACCGTCGAAACCTCTGCGGTAGCCGGAACGATCAGCTCTCGCCGTCGATCAGCGTCTCCAGCAGATCGAGCAACTGCTCGAGCTTTTCGTGGCCGAAGCGCTGTTCGATGTCGTCATAAATGACGCGACGCTCCGGCGACAGGGCGTCGATCAGGGCGGAACCGGCGGGCGCAATGGTTAGAACGACGCGTCGGCCGTCGCCTTCGGCCTTGTTGCGGGTGATGAATTTGCGGCCCTCGAGCGCCTTGATGATGCGCGTCAGGCTGGGCGGCAAAACCGAGGCGCGGTCGGCGAGTTCCGTCGCCTCGACCGGGCCGGCTTCGCTCAGCACGCGCAGCACGCGCCATTGCTGTTCGGTCACGTCATGCGCCGCAAGCATCGGCCGAAACCGCGCCATCACCGCTTCGCGGGCATGAAGCAGCGCCATTGGCAGAGAACGACGGGTGTTTTCAGGCAGCAAGAAAAAGAGCCTCCCACGCTTGCGATCGAAAACAGGCCTTCCCTCAGCCGAATCCGCCTGCCAGGGCCCGTTCCTGCCATCCCGTATCGTTGCGCCAAGGCCGATGCAAGACTTGACTTCGTCGGCGTTGCATGTAATTAACGCGTTAACTACAACAAAAGCAATAGACCAGGGAAACGCCGTGCCTCACTTCTCCATCGAGTATTCAGCCAATCTCGATGCCAAGGTCGACATGGGCGAATTGTGCGCGCTGGTGTTGCGCACCGTGCTGGACACCGGGCTGTTCGAGACCGGCGCCGTGCGGGTGCGGGCCTTTCGCGCCGAGGCTTACGCGATGGCCGACAGTCTGCCGGAAAACGCTTTTCTCGACATGTCGTTTCGCATCGGCACCGGCCGCAGCCCTGATGAGAAGAAGCGGACCGGCGAAGCCGTCTTCGCGGCGGTGAGCGAATATCTCGCCGGGCTGTTCGAGACCCCGCATTTCGCCCTGTCGCTCGAGATCCGGGAAATCGACCCGGAGCTGAGTTGGAAGAGAAACGCAATCCACCCGCGACTGCGCGGCAAGTGACGGAACCCGACATGTCCGACCTGCAAGGCAATCTGAACAAGGCCGAGGCCTATATGGACCGCTTCAGGCGCGATGGCGTGTTGAACCAGATCGGCGGCGAGGCGGTACCGGCGCTCGACGGCGCGACGTTCGAAACGCTGTCGCCGGTCGACCTGAAGCCGCTGGCAAGCGTCGCGCGCGGCGGAGCCGCCGACATCGACCGCGCCGCCAGGGCAGCCAAGGCTGCGTTTCCAGCCTGGGCCGCCATGCCGGGCGAAGCGCGCAAGAAGCTGCTGCACAGAATCGCCGACGCGATCGAGGCGCGTGCCGAGGAGATAGCCTTCGTCGAATGCATGGATACCGGCCAGGCGCTGAAGTTCATGGCCAAGGCGGCGTTGCGGGGTGCCGAGAATTTCCGCTTCTTCGCCGACCGTGCACCCGAAGCCCGAGACGGCGAGACGCTGCGGACCACGGGCCAGGTCAACCTCACCACGCGGGTGCCTATCGGCCCGGTCGGCATCATCACGCCGTGGAACACGCCGTTCATGCTGTCGACCTGGAAGATCGCACCGGCGCTGGCGGCCGGCTGCACCGTGGTTCATAAGCCGGCTGAATTTTCGCCGCTGACCGCCCGCCTGCTGGTCGAGATCGCCGAGGAGGCCGGTCTGCCGAAGGGTGTGTGGAACCTGGTCAACGGCCTGGGTGAAGATGCCGGCAAGGCGTTGACCGAGCATCCCGACATCAAGGCGATCGGCTTTGTCGGCGAGAGCCGTACCGGCTCGATGATCATGAAACAAGGCGCCGACACGCTGAAGCGCGTGCATTTCGAACTTGGCGGCAAGAACCCGGTGATCGTCTTTGCCGACGCCGATCTCGAACGCGCCGCCGACGCCGCCGTATTCATGATCTATTCGCTGAATGGCGAACGCTGCACCTCATCGTCGCGACTGCTGGTCGAAGCTTCGATCTATGAAAGCTTCACCGCCAAAATCGCGGAGAGGGCGAAGCGCATCGTCGTCGGCCATCCGCTCGATCCGAAAACGGTGGTCGGCCCGCTCATCCATCCGGTGCATGAGAAGAAGGTGCTGTCCTATATCGACATCGGCAGGTCGGAGGGGGCCACGCTCGCCGTCGGCGGCGGCAAGGTCGATGGGCCGGGCGGCGGCTGTTATGTCGGCCCGACACTGTTCACCAACGTCACCAACGGCATGCGCATTGCGCAGGAGGAGATTTTCGGGCCGGTGCTGAGCGCCATTCCCTTCAACGACGAGGCCGAGGCGCTTGCGCTGGCCAACGACACGCAATACGGCCTGACCGGCTATCTCTGGACCTCGGACGTCACCCGCGCCTTCCGCTTCACAGACGCGCTCGATGCCGGCATGATCTGGGTCAATTCCGAGAATGTGCGCCATTTGCCGACACCGTTCGGCGGCGTCAAGAATTCCGGCATCGGCCGCGACGGCGGGGACCATTCCTTCGACTTCTACATGGAGACGAAGAACATAGCCTTTGCGACGACGGCGCACGCGATCCAGAAACTCGGCGGCTGACCGGAGGAAATCAGATGCCCTTGCCCAAGCCCAATCTCTACCCCGCCTTCAACATCGTGCGCCTCAGCCATGTCGAGCTGGCCGTCACCGACCTCGCCAAATCCCGCGCCTTCTATGTCGATACGCTCGGCCTGCAGGTCACCGACGAGACATCGGACACCATCTATCTCAGGGCGCTGGAGGAGCGTGGGCACCATTGCATCGTGCTGAAGAAGGCGGCCACGGCAGAAGCGCGCGACCTTGGCTTCAAGGTCTTCTCGGATGAAGACCTCGACAAGGCAGTGCATTTCTTCAAGGACAAGGGCCTGCCGGTGGAATGGGTCGAGCGGCCTTACCAGTCGCGCACCTTCCGCACCCGCGATCCGCACGGCATTCCGCTCGAATTCTACGCTGAGATGGAGCGGCTGCCGCCGATCCACCAGAAGTATGCGCTGTACAAGGGCGTCAAGCCGCTGCGCATTGACCACTTCAACTGCTTCTCGCCCAATGTCGACGAGTCCGTCGCCTTCTACAACGAGCTCGGCTTCCGGGTGACCGAGTATACCGAGGACGCCAGCAGCGGAAGGCTGTGGGCGGCGTGGACGCACCGCAAGGGCGGCGTGCACGACATCGCCTTCACCAACGGCATCGGGCCGCGCCTGCACCATGTCGCCTTCTGGGTGCCGACGCCGCTCAACATCATCGACCTGCTCGATCTGATGGCAACGACGGGCTATTTGCCGAACATCGAACGCGGCCCCGGCCGGCACGGTATTTCCAACGCCTTCTTCCTCTATGTCAGAGACCCGGACAACCACCGCATCGAGATTTACTGTTCGGATTACCAGACGGTCGATCCGGACCTCGAGCCGATAAAATGGGACCTCAAGGACCCGCAACGCCAGACGCTGTGGGGCGCGCCGGCGCCGAAAAGCTGGTTCGAGGAGGGCAGTGTGTTTGCCGGAGCGAAGGCACGCCAGCCGGATTTGGCGGCTTCGCCGATCATTGCGCCTTAGACGGGAATTCAGAGATGATAGCGTTCCGTCACGCCCCCCTCTGTCCTGCCGGACATCTCCCCCTCAAGGGGGGAGATTGGCCAGGCCCATGGTCAGCGCCTCTCTTGCAGCGTTGGAAATTGGCGAAGGCAGAGATGACATCCAATCTCCCCCCAAGAGGGGGAGATGTCCGGCAGGACAGAGGGGGGCGTCGTAGAGCTCCGACCTCGCCGATATTCACCATCGCCGGAGCCGCAGCATGAACCACGCACGGCTCGCCACCTTCACCGTCGGCGGCAAGGTGCGCTATGGCGCGATATCAGGCAACGGTGTCGTCGACTTGTCGGCGCGCCACGGCCAATGGCCGACGTTGCGGGAAGTGATCGAGGCCGGCGCCTTGCGGCGGCTGGCGGAAGAGGCCGAGGCGTTTGCCGCCGATTTTCCGCTCGACGCCATCGCCTATGAAATCCCGATCCCGTCACCGGAAAAGATCATCTGCGTCGGCGTCAACTACCCCGACCGCAACGAGGAGTACAAGGACGGCCAGGCAGCGCCCTCCAACCCGTCACTGTTCATCCGCTTCCCCCGCTCCTTCGTCGGCCATGGCGCGCCGCTGGTGCGGCCGCCGGAATCACCGCAGCTCGACTATGAGGGCGAGATCGTCATCGTCATCGGCAAGGCCGGCCGGCGCATTGCCGAGGCCGACGCGCTCGGCCATATCGCGGCGCTCTCGCTGTGCAATGAAGGCACCATCCGCGACTGGGTGTGCCATGCCAAGTTCAACGTCACGCAAGGCAAGAATTTCGACCGCAGCGGCTCGATCGGCCCATGGCT
>NZ_RZPH01000189.1:0-7665 GCF_004022825.1 Mesorhizobium sp. M7A.F.Ca.CA.004.04.2.1 | reverse complement strand
GCGGGCGTTGCTGAAGCTCGGCTCGCTTGTGCCTCTTTCGGGCATGCGCACGGCGTGCTCGGAATCCGCGTCGGCAATCCTGCCGGTGCGGATCTGGTCGCGTATGCTCCGCTTCAATTCCTCGCGCGCGCGTCGGAGGAAGCGCTGGCGATTGCCGAGACTCTTGTCTTTCGGGTTCAGGCGGCGGTCGATGAAGATCGGCATGGAACCATCCGGGTTCTCTAACCCGCCCTGTTCACCCGCATGTACCAGTCCACAAGGCGACGAACCTGCCGCTCGGTGTAGCCGCGCTCGACCATCCGCTGCACGAATTCATTGTGCCGCTTTTCCGTGACGCTGTCCTGCTTGGAGCCGAAACTGATCACCGGCAGGAGGTCCTCGACCTGGCCGAACATGCGTTTCTCGATGACTTCCCGCAGCTTTTCGTAACTTGTCCACGCCGGGTTGCGGCCATGGTTTCTTGCACGGGCGCGCAGCGTGAATTTCACCACCTCGTTGCGGAAGTCCTTGGGATTGGCGATGCCGGCCGGCTTTTCGACCTGTGAAAGCTCGTTGTCCAAAACCTCGCGGTTGAGGATCTGGCCGGTGTCGGGATCCTTGTAGTCCTGGTCTTCGATCCAGGCGTCGGCATAGGCGATGTAGCGGTCGAAAAGATTCTGGCCATACTCGCTGTACGATTCCAGATAGGCCTTCTGGATCTCATGACCGATGAATTCGGCATACCGCGCGGCCAGTTCGGACTTGATGAACTCCAGATAGGCGGCTTCCGTCTCCTTCGGAAACTGTTCGCGCTTGATTGCCTCCTCCAGGATGTACATGAGGTGCACGGGGTCGGCGGCCACCTCTTCGGTGTCGTAGTTGAAGGTCTGCGACAGGATCTTGAAGGCAAAGCGCGTGCTGACGCCTGCCATGCCCTCGTCGACGCCGGCGGCGTCCCGATATTCCTGAACCGACTTTGCCTTGGGGTCGACTTCCTTGAGGTTCTCGCCGTCATAGGCGCGCATCTTGGTGTAGAGCGGTGAATTGTCGTGCTCGGCCAAGCGGGTCGAGACGGTAAACCGGCTGAGGATGTCCAGCACCTCGGGAGCGCAAGGACTGGCGGCCAATTCGCTCTCCCGCAGCAGTTTCTCGTAGATCTGCCGCTCTTCGGTTATCCGCAGGCAATACGGCACCTTGACCACGAGGATGCGATCGAGAAAGGCCTCATTGTTCTTGTTGTTCTTGAACTGCAGCCATTCCGACTCGTTGGAATGGGCCACGATGATTCCCTGGTAGGGAAAAGCGCCGAAGTTTTCGGTGCCGTTGTAGCTGCCTTCCTGGGTGGCGGTCAGCAGCGGATGCAGGACCTTGATAGGCGCCTTGAACATTTCGACGAATTCAAGCAGGCCCTGGGTAGTCCGGTTCAGTCCGCCGCTATAGGAATAGGCGTCCGGATCGGATTGGCTGAAGTTTTCCAATTGCCGGATGTCCACCTTGCCGACCAGGGCCGAAACGTCCTGATTGTTCTCGTCGCCGGGCTCGGTCTTGGCGATGCCGATCTGGCGCAGTCGCGACGGCATCAGCTTGACGACGCTGAACTTGGAAATGTCGCCGGAAAGTTCGTCGAGGCGCTTGGCTGCCCATGGCGAAATGAGCCCATTCAACCGGCGTCGGGCAATGCCGTATTTGTCCTCCAGCAGGTCGCCCATGCGATCAGGATGGAAAAGACCAAGCGGCGATTCGAAAACCGGGCTGACCTGATTACCGACCTTCAGCGTGTAGATCGGGCGCTGTTCCATCAATTTCTTCAGACGCTCGGCAAGGGAGGATTTGCCACCGCCCACGGGGCCGAGCAAATAGAGGATTTGCTTGCGCTCCTCGAGCCCCTGGGACGCATAGCGAAAATAGCCGGCGATGCGCTCGATCGTGTCCTCCATGCCATAGAAATCGGCAAAGGAAGGGTACACTTTCAGGGTCCGATTGGAGAAAATGCGGCCGAGCCGCTCATCCTTGCTGGTGTCGACCAGGTTCGGCTCGCCGATCGCCTCGACCATCCGTTCAGGCGCCGAGGCATACATCGACTTGTCCTCGCGGCAGGCAAGGAGATATTGCTGGATGCTGATCTCTTCCTGCGCCGCGTTGGTGTAAATTTCCGAAAACAGATCAAAGACGTCAGACTGGTTCTCTCGCATGATGCTTTTGCCCTCGGAGCCGCTGTGGCTTCCATTCGGCTCACCTCGCATTCAACTGTCGGGGGGTACCGTTTGTTCCCTTCATGTGAAGAGGTGGCTGCGATCGTAAGATTTGAGGCCACTCCGAGATCAAGGCGCTCGGTGCGGAGCGGCATTCAGCGCGGGTAGCGGGTGTGTTGCGAATCCCTGACTGGACGGCTGGGGCCGCCGCGTGCAGTCTTGCCTCGCCAGGAGACAGTGATGATCGATCGACGAAGCCTGATCATGGCCTCGGTGGCGGCGATGCTGCCGTTGGAAGCATCGGCCGCGTCGGAAACACGCCGACCCACGCCAAAGACCTTCGACTACGGGCCGGCCAAGCTCGACATCTATGCGCCCGATGGTGCAATCGGCCTGCCGGTCGTATTTTTCGTTCATGGCGGCACCTGGCAGTTTGGCAAACGCAGTCAGGTCAACGCCAAACCGGCCTTCCTGCTCGCCAACGGCTTCTGCTTCGTCTCCATCGACTACCGCATGTTGCCGCAGGCCGATGTCGCCACCCAGGCCGGTGACGTCGAAAAGGCCTACGCCTTCATCAGGGCCAACATCGCCCGGCATGGCGGCGATCCCAACCGCATTGTCGGCATGGGCCATTCGGCCGGCTGCCATTTGATTGCGCTGACCGGCATGCGCGGCGGATTGCCCGGCATAGCTGCGCTCATTCTCGACGATACCAGGGCCTATGATCTTGCAGCACTTGCCAGGAAGGGCGGCATGGTGCGGGCCTATGCCCGCGTCTTTTCCAATCCCGCGCAATGGGCGGCACTGTCGCCGGCCAGCCATGTCGACGGCCGCAAGCACCCGCCGACGTTCATTGCCTATTCGCGCGCCCCTGGCCGCGGCGAGGACTCCAAGGCCTTTGCCGAGCGCCTGCGCGCGACGGGCACCCAGGTCACACTGTTCGACGGCAGCGCCTACACGCATATGTCGATCAATCGCGATTTCGGCGAGGACGGTGACGCGCTGACCGCTGCCGCGCTGGCATTCCTGAAATCGACGGTTGGCTGATCTTTACAGCGCTGGATCAGATCAAAAATGGCGGCGGGATATTGCTGTGCGGGCGCGCCCGGGTGCAAGTGCTCTTCGATCGTGAGCGGGAGGGAATTGCATGAACGGCGCCGATGTCCTGTGTGACGTGCTTCTGGCCAACGATGTGACGGTCTGCTTTGCCAATCCCGGCACCTCCGAAATGCATTTCGTTGCAGCACTTGACCGCAAGCCGAAAATGCGTTGCGTGCTCGGGCTGTTCGAGGGCGTGGTGACGGGTGCCGCCGATGGCTATGCGCGGATGACCGATCGGCCGGCCGCGACGCTGCTGCATACCGGTCCCGGCCTGGCCAACGGGCTCGCCAACATGCACAATGCCCGGCGTGCCTTCAGCCCGATGATCAACATCGTCGGCGACCACGCCTCTTACCATCTGCCGCTCGATGCCCCGCTCACCAGCGATATCGAGAGCCTTGCGGCGCCGATGTCCAACTGGGTCGGCCGCGTCAAGGGCCCGGCCGATATCGTGCCGGCAGCTGAAGCAGCCTTTCGCGCCTCGCTGACACCGCCCGGCGTCGCGACGATGATCCTGCCGGCGGATGCTGCCTGGGGCGCAGTCGACGCGGTTTCGGTCGGCAAGGTGAAGCTGGTGCCAGCGCCGGCCGTCGATATGGACGCCGTGCGCAAGGTCGCCGCGGCGATCCGTACCGCTCCGGGCCGGGCAGGCATGATCGTTCGCGGAAAGGCCGCACGCGCCGATGCGCTCGCCATCGCCGGGCAGATTTCGACGGGCAGCGATGTCCGCCTGTTCGGCGAGGTTCTGATCGCACGGATGCAACGCGGGCGTGGGCGTGTCGCGCCGACCCGCATCCCCTATCCGGTCGATGCGGCGATGGCTGTGCTGAGCGACGTCGATGTTCTGATCCTGGTCGGTGCGAAGGAGCCGGTTGCCTTCTTCGCCTATCCGGGGAAACCGGGACGGCTCGTGCGGGAAGGCTGCGAGGTGCTGACACTGGCCGCCCATGGCGACGATCTGCATACGGCGCTGGAGGCGCTTCGCGACGAACTTGGCATCAAGCCGTCACAACAACAGGTGCTCGCGGCCGCTTTTCCCGACGAGGCAACGCCGAACGGCAAGCTGACGGAAGATGCCATCGCGCTCTCGGTGGCGCGCAAACTGCCGGCCGATGCGATCGTTTGCGATGAAGCGGTCACCTCGGCCAGGCGTTTCTTCGCGCTGTCGGCCTTTGCAGCGCCGCACGACTACATGATGGGCACGGGCGGATCGATCGGCGGCGGCATCCCGATGGCGACCGGGGCGGCAATCGCCTGTTCGGACCGCAAGGTGATCAACCTCGAAGCCGACGGCAGCGGCATGTACACGGTACAGGGATTGTGGACGCAGGCGCGGGAAAAGCTCGACGTGGTGACGATCGTGTTTTCCAATCGAACCTATGCAATCCTGCATGGCGAGATGAAGAATGTCGGCGTGGGCGCGATCGGCGAGAACGCCAGGCGCATGCTCGACCTCGACCATCCCTCGCTCGACTGGGTGTCGCTGGCCAAAGGCATGGGCGTGGAGGCGGCTCGCGCCGATACGTGCGAGCGCTTCGAGGCGCTGCTGGACAGCGCGCTGTCACGGCGCGGGCCGTTCCTCATCGAAGCGGTGCTCTGAGCGCGGCGAAAAACGATCGGCGGAACCGAGCTACCAGCGGGTCTTTTCGCCGGGAGCCGCCGGTTCGATCGCCAGCGCGTGCACGCCGGCCTTCAATTCGTCGGCAAGCAGTTCATTGACGGCGCGGTGACGGTCGATGCGGCTCATGCCGGCAAAGGCGGAAGCGACGACGCGGACGCGAAAATGCGTCTCGCCGGTGCCGTCATAAGTGCCGTGATGGTCGGAGCCGTGATGGTGGTGGCCGGCATGGAGATGGCTCTCGTTGATGATAACCAGCCTGTCCGGCGAAAATGCCTTATTGAGCTTGTCTTCCATGGTCGCCTGTATGGACATCGCCATCTCCCTTCACCACATATCGCTGGCGTCTCGGCCTGGAAACCGAAAATCGGTTTCGCAAGGGGCCGCCGCCGAGCAACAAAATCCGCCATTCGCCTGCTTTATGCCGCGATTCAGCGGTTAGGGCGATGATCGCGAAAATGTCAATTCTTGTTTCGCATCTGCGAACGCCCCATAAATGGGTAAGATGAAGCCGTACCCCAAATATTTCGAGAAGATTCGCGTCCGCCCCGACAAGGACGCGGAGCTGAAGTCGCACTCGCCGATCTGCCAGTGGGACGGCTGCAAGGAAGCGGGCACCCATCGTGCGCCGGTCGGGCGCATGAAGGAAGGCGAGTATTTCCACTTCTGCTTTGATCATGTGCGCGAGTACAACAAGGGCTTCAACTACTTTTCCGGCGTGCCGGACACCGAGGTCGCGCGCTTCCAGAAGGAAGCCATGACCGGGCACCGGCCGACCTGGAAGATGGGCGCCAACGGGGCCTCGACGCGGTCGTCGCCCGATATGGCCCAGATGCGTTCCGGCCGCGCCGGCTACTATAACCGCATGCGCGACCCGTTCGACCTGTTCAAGGGACCGAAGGATCCGCGCGAGGCGCGCGAGCGCAAGGCCAAGCCGCTTGAGGCCAAGGCGCTGGAAACGCTTGGTCTTGATACAAAGGCGACTGGCAAGGAGATCAAGGCGCGCTATAAGGAACTGGTGAAACTGCACCATCCGGATGCGAATGGTGGCGACAGAGGTTCGGAAGACCGGTTCCGCGATGTGCTGCAGGCCTATCGCGTGCTCAAACAGGCGGGCCTGTGCTGAGCGGCCATACGGTTCGTGTCGTTTTCCAACTTTCATAAGGTTGGAAAAGGCTCTAAGACCGCCCCCGGACAAAATCGATTGCCGGCGAAATCAGACGTTTCGCCCGTGGAGACGTTGAGAGATATGAACAAGGTCGATCGTGACATCGCCAACCTGCCCGACACGACGGTGTCGGTGAAGGAGAAATTCGGCTTCGAGTCCAAGATGGTGGTGCCGGCCTATTCGGTGACATCGGAGCATGTGCCGGACATCGATCCGGACTATCTGTTCGACAAGAACACGACGATGGCGATCCTTGCGGGCTTTGCCTACAACCGCCGCGTCATGGTGTCGGGCTATCACGGCACCGGCAAGTCGACCCATATCGAACAGGTCGCCGCTCGCCTCAACTGGCCTTGCGTGCGCGTCAACCTCGACAGCCATGTCAGCCGTATCGATCTCGTCGGCAAGGACGCGATCGTCGTCAAGGACGGTTTGCAGATCACCGAATTCCGCGACGGCATCCTGCCCTGGGCCTACCAGCACAATGTCGCGCTGTGCTTCGACGAGTACGATGCCGGCCGTCCGGATGTGATGTTCGTCATCCAGCGCGTGCTGGAATCGTCGGGCCGGCTGACGCTGCTCGACCAGAGCCGGGTCATTCGCCCGCATCCGGCCTTCCGGCTGTTCTCGACCGCAAACACGGTCGGCCTTGGCGACACCACCGGCCTCTATCACGGCACCCAGCAGATCAACCAGGCGCAGATGGACCGCTGGTCGATCGTCACCACGCTGAACTATTTGCCGCACGACAACGAAGTCGCCATCGTGCTGGCCAAGGCCAAGCACTATCGCGACGGCAAGGGCAAGGACATCGTCAACAAGATGGTGCGCGTCGCCGACATGACGCGCTCGGCCTTCATCAACGGCGATCTGTCGACCGTGATGAGCCCGCGCACCGTGATCACCTGGGCCGAGAATGCCGAGATATTCGGCAATATCGGCATGGCGTTCCGGCTGACCTTCCTCAACAAGTGCGACGAACTGGAGCGCTCGGTGGTGGCCGAGTTCTATCAGCGCGCCTTCGGCGAGGATCTGCCCGAGAGCGCCGCCAACGTGGTGCTGGGCTAAGCAGGGTCTCGATGGCGGGTCCGGGCGACAACACGCGCAACAAGTCGAAGACGGGGTCTGAAGCCGATAGCTTCAAGCGTGCCGTTACCGTCTGCATGCGCGCCATTGCCGGCGACAAGGAACTGGAGGTCGGTTTCGCCAAGGACCGGCCGGCGCTCGCCGGCAGCCGCGCGCGCTTGCCGGAGCTGCCCAAGAAGGCATCGAAGACCGATATTGCGATCACCCGCGGCCTCGGCGATTCCATGGCGCTGAAGCGCGCCTGCCATGATGTGCGCATCCACACCAAGCTGGCGCCGGAAGGCAAGGCGGCCCGCGCCATCTATGACGCGGTCGAGCAGGCTCGCGTCGAGGCGATAGGCTCACGCGCCATGCAGGGCGTCGCCGACAATATCGGCTCGATGCTGGAGGACAAATACGCCAAGGCCAACCTCGTCGACATCAAGGACAAGGCCGACGCGCCGATCGAGGAAGCTCTTGCCCTGATGGTGCGCGAGAAGCTGACCGGCCGCCCGGTCCCGAAAAGCGGCGAGCGGCTGGTC
>NZ_RZPH01000188.1:0-7719 GCF_004022825.1 Mesorhizobium sp. M7A.F.Ca.CA.004.04.2.1 | reverse complement strand
GACGATGAACTCGATGGTGCCGGCGCCTGAATAATTGATCGCCTTGGCGGCCTTCACCGCCGCATCCGTCATCGCCTTGCGCAAAGCCTCGGTCATGCCGGGCGCGGGCGATTCCTCGATCACTTTCTGGTGGCGGCGCTGCGCCGAGCAGTCGCGTTCATAAAGGTGCACTGCATTGCCGAAATTGTCGCCGAACACCTGCACCTCGATATGGCGCGGCTTGTCGACATATTTTTCGACCAGCACGCGGTCGTCGCCGAAAGCGGCTTTCGCCTCGCGCCGCGCGCTGGACAGCGCCTCGGAAAATTCATCGGGATGCTCGACCCGGCGCATACCCTTGCCGCCGCCGCCGGCGCGCGCCTTGATCAGCACCGGGTAGCCGATCTCGCGTGCCTTGGACGCAAGCAGCACGATCTCCTGCGCCTCGCCATGATAGCCCGGCACGACCGGCACGCCGGCCTTTTCCATGAGCCGCTTGGCGGCGTCCTTCAGCCCCATGGCCCGGATCGAGGCCGCCGACGGGCCGATGAAAATCAGCCCCGCCGCCACCACCTGGTCGACGAAATCGGGATTTTCCGACAGGAAGCCGTAGCCGGGGTGAATGGCTTGTGCGCCCGTTGCCAGGGCCGCGGCGATGATCTTGTCACCGCGCAGATAGCTTTCGCCGACGGGCGAGAGGCCGATATGCACCGCCTCGTCGGCCATCTCGACATGCAGGGATCTCGCATCGGCATCCGAATAGACGGCGATAGTGCGCACACCCATCTTGCGCGCCGTCCGGATGACACGACAAGCGATCTCACCGCGATTGGCGATCAGGATCTTGGCGAACATGGAGCCTCCCGGTTTTGCCTCGGGCAGCGCCATTCTGGCAGGCGCCAGCCTATTTGGAGGCAGCGATCTCGCAGGCGCCGCCGGTCGTGACCTTGTAGTGGCCGCGGGTTGACTGACAGGATTTCATCGCCAACTCTTCGGCCCTCTTTTGAGATGGTGCGTTGAGGTGGCCGCCGCAAACTATGTACGACGACATTATCCGCGCGTAGGGAGTGGTTGCGTACGCTGAATGGCCACCGGCCGCGACATAGGCCTTGTAGGTCTTGGTGCAGGGATCCTTGGGATTTCGCGGCAGGTACGGCGGGAAACGCTTGTCTCCCTCGCTTCCAGTGAGTGAGCCGGCCATGCCCGCGCCGCACGCGGCGACCGTCAGCAATCCGGCCAATATCGCCATGGCTGTTCGCCTGGAATTCGTGGATTTCATCTTGTCTTACCCAACGAGAAAAACCGGGCGTTTTCCGGCCTATTTGGACGCGGCGATGCTGCAGGCGCCGGCAACGGTAACCTTGTATTTGCTTTTGCTGGCCTGACAGGATTTCAGTGCCAGTTCCGCAGCCGCCTTCTGCGACGATGCATTCAGCTTCACGCCGCAAACGAAGTACTCGGTCGCCGGAACGATTGGCGTCGCCGCGAAAGCCGAATGGCCTGCGGCTGCGAGATACGCTGCGTAAGCCTTCCCGCAGCCCCCGGTGGTTCCTATAGGAATGGTCACTGGGTAGCGCACGTCGCCCTTGCTGCCTGCCAGCGATCCGGCCATGGCGGCGGTGGGGGCCGCCACGATCAGCAAGCCTGCCACTATAGAGGTGGCTGCTCCTTTGCGGGTCCAGGATTTCATACTGCTTCCCCCATTCGCAAAAAAGTCTCGGCTGGTTGCTTATTTCGATGACGAGATTGCGCAGCCGCCACTCGCGGTCTTGAGCTTCCACCGTGTCAAGCCGGCTTGGCAATTGCGCAGCGCCGTCTCTTCCGCCGCCTTCTGGGACGGCGCGTTGAGCTTCGTCCCGCAGACAATGTAGAGGTCGACGACACGCGAATAAAAGGTTGTAGCGTAGGCCGAATGACCGCTCGCCGCGACATAACCCTTGTAGGCAACGTTGCATTCGCCCGAACCCAAGGTCGGCGGAAAACGCACGTCTCCCTTGCGTCCTGCGAGCGATTCCGCCGAGCCGGCGTCGGTCGCTGTTAATATTAGAAATACAGAAAGTATCGAAGCAGCCGTTCCCTGGCAATATTTCAGTTTCATTTTCAGCCCGTCCCCATTGCCCCATGCTGGATAAGCAGTAGCGAATATTTTGCCTCGCCGCCAGTTCACTGTTTGAGAATCGAAGCCGCTTATGCTGATGAATCGATTGGCCCATACAGTTCAGCCTTTTCGCACGGCAGCAACGGCCTGCCGCTATAGTTCCGCCGTTTGGCCGTCGAAGTTGACCGTCCATTCTCACATCCGAAACACGCCAAAGCGCGTGTCCTCGATTTCGGCGTTGAGCGCAGCGGACAGGCTGAGCGCCAGCACGTCGCGCGTCTTCGCAGGGTCGATAATGCCGTCGTCCCAGAGGCGTGCGGACGAATAGAGCGGATGGCCCTCATGCTCGTATTTCATCAGGATCGGCTTCTTGGATTTCGCCTCCTCCTCGGCGCTCCATTCCCCGCCCTTGCGCTCGATGCCTTCGCGCTTGACCATGGCAAGCACCGTTGCCGCCTGCTCGCCGCCCATCACCGAGATGCGGGCGTTCGGCCATATCCACAGGAAGCGCGGCGAATAGGCGCGGCCGCACATGCCGTAATTGCCGGCGCCGAACGAACCGCCGATGATGACAGTCATCTTCGGCACCCTGGCGGTGGCGACCGCCATCACCAGCTTGGCGCCGTCCTTGGCGATGCCGCCTGCTTCATATTTTCGACCGACCATGAAGCCGGTGATGTTCTGCAGGAAGACAAGCGGGATCTTACGCTGGCAGCACAGCTCGATGAAGTGCGCGCCCTTCACAGCGCTTTCGGAAAACAGCACGCCGTTGTTGGCGATCATGCCGACCGGCATGCCATGCAGATGGGCAAAGCCGGTGATCAGCGTGGTGCCGTAATTCTGCTTGAACTCGTCGAATTCGGAACCGTCGACGATGCGCGCGATCACCTCGCGGACGTCATAGGGCTGGCGCAGGTCGGTAGGCACGATGCCGTACAGTTCATCCGCGGGATGAAGCGGCGGAATCGATTTCTGTAAGTTCAGACTTACAGTCTTGTTCCGATTCAGGTTTTTGACGATGCGTCGGCAAATGGCGAGCGCATGGTCGTCGTCGAGTGCATAGTGGTCGGCAACACCGGAAAGCCGCGTGTGCACATCGGCGCCGCCGAGATCCTCGGCGCTGACGTCTTCACCAGTGGCCGCCTTCACCAGCGGCGGACCGCCGAGGAAGATGGTCGCCTGGTTGCGCACCATGATCGTCTCGTCGGACATCGCCGGCACATACGCTCCGCCCGCCGTGCAGGAACCCATGACGCAGGCGATCTGCGGAATGCCTGCGGCGGACATGTTGGCCTGGTTGTAGAAGATGCGGCCGAAATGCTCACGGTCGGGAAACACCTCGTCCTGGTTGGGCAGGTTGGCGCCGCCGCTGTCGACGAGGTAGATGCAAGGCAGATTGTTCTGCAGCGCGATCTCCTGCGCCCGCAAATGCTTCTTCACGGTCAGCGGATAGTAGGTGCCGCCCTTCACCGTGGCGTCGTTGACGACGACCATGACTTCGGTGCCTTCGACGCGGCCGATGCCGGCGATCATGCCGGCCGAAGAGATCTCCTCGCCATACATCGACCATGCCGCGAACTGGCCGATCTCGAGGAAGGGCGAGCCGGTGTCGAGCAATTGCGCCAAGCGCTCCCGCGGCAACAGCTTGCCGCGCGAAACATGCCGTTCGCGCGCTTCCTCCGAGCCGCCGCGCTCGACGGCCGCCGCCTTCTCCGCAATGTCGGCGACCAGCGCCCGCATGCGCTCGGCATTGGCACGGAAGGTTTCGGAGGAGGGGGAGATCTGGGTTTGCAATGGAGCCATGTCCAACCCCTACATCTGCGCCAGGAGTTTGCCGTTGCGGCGTTCGAAAATCTTGTCGGACAGCAGATTGAAACCGTCCTTGAACGTAACGTCTATCATCTGCCTGGCCGCGCTTTGGGCTTGCGGATTGCCTGCATCGAAGACGAACAACTGGTCTCGGCGTGGCAGAGCGAACAAAACATCGCCAGGAAACTGTGGTTTGATTGACAACCAGAAATCGTCAAAAAGTATAAGGCTTGTGGACAACATAGTATTGCCGTCGACATAATACAGGCACGCTAACGCGGCTTCTCCGTCGGAAACAATTCTAGGAAGCCATTTCTTTACGTTGTCCAGCGCAACGACCCGCAAATCCGAAAGCGCCCGACCTGGGAAGTCTTTTGGTGCCACGGGTGACACCGAATCCGGAAGGTCGACCATATAGACAACCGAGATCTCACCAACCAGCGGTTCATACAACAAATCCAAACCCATCGATTTGAGGTGCTCGACATATTGCTGGGTCCGGATCACCGCGATGAGATTTTCTTCGCTCGCCTTGGTCGGTCGCGTTTCGGTGAGGCTTCGGACAAGTCTGTCTATAGCCGCATCAGCGTCCTCGTCGGGGTATGAGTTTAAGTAGCCGAACACGTTTGTGACGTCGGGCGTCACTTCCACGCCGCCGATTTTTGCACTGATCTTTGCGGGATCCGATGGGTCTACGATAGCGCTATCGACACCCGGCTGCCGTTTGAGTGCGGCGATTACGAGCCCTCTGAATTCCGCAATGTCAGAGAAGCGCCGCTTCTGCGCCTTGGCTTGTCCGAGAAAGCCCGCAATTGAGGAAAACAAAGCCATCGCAAATATTCCCCGCCTTGTGATTGGATGCGCCAATGAGAGGATCATCTATGGCCCTGCTTATCTCTCAATACTCGCAAAACTACAGCCTCCCACGAGATGGGTGTTTGACGTGTCAAGCAATCCGCAGTCCGGCACACTTGCATTCCCTTGCTAGGCATCACATCCCCTCGGCCATGATCTCGCGGCCGATCAGCCAGCGGCGGATTTCGCTTGTGCCGGCGCCGATCTCGTAGAGCTTGGCGTCGCGCAGCAGGCGGCCGGTCGGATAGTCGTTGATATAGCCATTGCCGCCAAGCAGCTGGATGGCGTCGAGGGCCATCAGCGTCGCCTTCTCGGCGGCAAACAGCACGCAGCCGGCGGCGTCCTTGCGTGTCGTCTGGCCGCGGTCGCAGGCGGCGGCAACGGCATAGACATAGGCGCGCGCGGCATTCATCACCGTGTACATGTCGGCCAGCTTGCCTTGCACCAGCTGGAACTCGCCGATCGCCTGGCCGAACTGCTTGCGCTCATGCACGTAGGGGATCGCCACGTCGAGGCATGCCGCCATCAGGCCGATCGGGCCGCCGGCAAGCACGGTGCGCTCATAGTCGAGGCCCGACATCAGCACCTCGACGCCACGGCCCTCCTCGTGCAGCACGTTTTCGAACGGCACTTCGACATCCGAAAAAACCAGTTCGCCGGTATTGGAGCCGCGCATGCCGAGCTTGTCGAGCTTTTGCGCCACGGAAAACCCGGCCATCGCTTTCTCGACGATGAAGGCGGTGATGCCGCGCGATTTCAGGTCCGGGTCGGTCTTGGCGTAGACGACCAGGGTCTCGGCGTCAGGCCCGTTGGTGATCCACATCTTGGTGCCGTTGAGCACGTAGCGGTCGTTGCGCTTTTCGGCACGCAGCTTGAGCGAGACGACGTCCGAGCCGGCGCCGGGTTCCGACATCGCCAGCGCGCCGACCCGCTCGCCCGAGCACAGTGGCGGCAGGAATTTTCCCTTCTGCGCTGGCGTTCCCCAGCGGTTGATCTGGTTGACGCAGAGATTGGAATGAGCACCATAGGAGAGGCCGACCGAGGCCGAAGCGCGCGAGATTTCCTCGACGGCGATCACATGCGCGAGATAGCCCATGCCGCTGCCGCCGAAATCGGGATCGGCCGTGATGCCGAGCAGGCCGAGCGCACCGAGTTCACCCCACAGATGCGCCGGAAATTCGTTCGAGCGATCGATGTCGGCGGCGATCGGAGCGATCCGGTCCTGGGCGAAGCGCCGCACCAAGTCGCGCAGCGCCTCGATCTCCTCGTCATGCCCGAAGCTGAGCGTGTTCGTGTACATTTTTCTCCTCCCTGCGCATGACCCCGAAAATCGACTTTGATTTTCGGAAAGGGATCATGCGCGAAATCAAAATGCTGCAGCGTCCTTTGCGCGCCCGAAGGGGCGCGCGGCGCTGTAGGCGTCGATCTTCGCGCCGACGAGCCGCATTGTCATTGAAAGATATGTCGCGGTCACTTCGGCGATCGACAGGCGTTCGCCCGGCCGAAACCAGACGATGACGCCAGTCATCATCTGGATCAGTGCCATGGCGGTCAGCCCGGTGTCGTCGATGCTGAAGGTGCCCGTCTCGGCGCCATCGCGTAAAATAGTGCGCAGTTCCTTTTCGTAGGCAGTGCGCATGCGCAGGATCTGCGTCAGCCGTTCGGGCGACAGGCTGCGCAATTCCATGTTCGACACATGCGTGGCGTGCCGTCGCTCGATATGAAAGGCGATGTGATTGCGCACATAGGCCGAGAGCAGTTGCGCCGAATCTGCGTCCGCCGGGCGGGCTGCTTCCCATGCTGTGGCCAGACCCTCCATGTGCTCGCGCATCAGCGTGAACAGAAGCTCTTCCTTGGTTGGAAAATAGCGGTAGAGCGCGGCCGCCTGGACGCCGACCTCGGCGGCAAGCTGGCGCATCGACATTGCTTCGTAGCCAAACCGCGCGATGAGGTTGACCGCCGCCCCACGGATGGTCGCTTCGGTCTTTTCGCCATCGGATCCGGTCGTGCGCGCCATGTCAGCTCCTCTGTGGAGTGATAATAAAACGAACGTTCGATTAATTCAAGGCGGCGCGCTCAGGCAATGATCCTGAACCCGACAAGAAGGTGTTGTGTTGCCAAGTCCTCGACGTCGACCCTGGAGACCGAAGCCCCGGCCGGCCCTTTCCAGAGGCGCTCGATCATTTTCGAGACCGCCTCATCGAGCCCAGCGATCTGGGCCGTTACAGACCCATCCGCCTCATTGCGGACCCAGCCCGCAAGGCCAAGGCTCGTGGCCTGATCCCGAGCCCAGGCCCTGAAGCCGACGCCTTGCACATTGCCGTAGACCCGCGTCAGCACTTCCCTGCGACGATCAGCCATGAATCTCTCCAAGCCTGTCTCGTTTTGAATCTGGCGCGTGGCGTGAGGAATGCAACCTGGGAACTGCGCGCGAGCGCAATGGCTGGCCTCTCTGGCTCAAAATTTAATTGACTCCGTCCACTAATTTTGGAAAATACGGCTGCCTTAGGAATGGCTGCGGATGTTGGACGAACGCAACGCATTGGTGGCCGATGTCAGGCGCTTCAATCGCTTCTACACGCGCACCGTCGGCCTTCTCGACGAGACGCTGACACAAAGTGCATTCACTTTGACCGAGGCGCGCGTGCTGTTCGAACTGGGTCACCGCAGCAACCCGGCTTCCGCCGAAATCGCCGGGGAGCGAGGTTTCCTGGCTGGTGCTTTTCGGCTGGAGAATGGCCCGGCGGCCTCCGAAATATCAAGACAGTTGCGTGTCGATGCCGCCTATCTGACGCGGATCCTGCGCAAGTTTGCGGGCCAGGGGCTGACCGAGGCCAGAACGGACCCGGCTGACCGGCGCCGAAGGGTGCTCTCGCTGACCTCACGAGGCGAGGCAGCGCTTGCCAGACTGCAGGCGGCGGCCGATCGGGACACGGCGCGGCTGATCGAAAGCGTCCCCGACGACAGGTTGCATGAAC
>NZ_RZPH01000187.1:0-7731 GCF_004022825.1 Mesorhizobium sp. M7A.F.Ca.CA.004.04.2.1 | reverse complement strand
TGGCTGACATGGTGCTGCTCAGGCTCTGAACAGGCCGCGGCGGCTGAACAGCGGCGCACGCTCACCGATGTTGCTCGGCTCTGTGTGGTAGCGGGTGATGCGCGCGACTTCCCGCGCCGACCCGAAGATCATCGGCACGCGCTGATGCAGGCTCTCGGGTTCGATTTCCAGGATTCGGTTGATTGCATCGGTGGCGGCACCACCAGCCTGTTCTATGAGATAGGCGATCGGGTTGGCCTCGTAGACGAGGCGCAGCCGTCCCTGACCATAGCCCTTGCGTCGATCGCCGGGGTAGAGAAAAACGCCGCCGCGCATCAATATGCGGTAACAGTCGGCAACCAGAGAGGCGATCCAGCGCATGTTGAAATCCTTCTCGCGCGGTCCTTCGGTGCCCTCCAGGCAGTCGTCGACATAGAGCCGCACGGCCTCGTCCCAGTGCCGGTAGTTGGCGGCGTTGATGGCGAATTCCTGAGTGCGTTGCGGAATGATCCGGCTTTCATAGGCCTGGACGAAGGTGCCGAGCCTTGTCGAGAAGACGAAGACATGGGTGCCGCTGCCGAGCGACAGGACGAGTGCCAGCTGCGGCCCATAGATGAAGAAACCGGCGCCTAGCTGGTTCACGCCCGCCTGCAGGAAAGAGGCGGCCGGATCAGCGTCCGGCGCGCCAGTTGCGGTCAGGAGCGAGAAGATCGTTCCGATCGAGACGTTGGTGTCGATGTTGGAAGAGCCGTCGAGCGGGTCGATCGCGATGGCTAGTGGCGCTTGCCTGTCGAGCAGGACCGGCTGCTCCAGTTCCTCGGAGGCGTAAAGCGCGACAGGCGCCCGGCGCATGGCGTCGAGGAAGATGTCGTCGGAGAAGACGTCGAGATCCTTCTGGACGTCGCCGTCGGCATTGGCGCCACGGGTTTCGGCAAAGGCGGCGCCGAGCACCCCTTGGTTGATGGTGTTGCGGACCTTGATGGCGGCCTGTGTCAACTGACGGACGGTCGTCACAACTGCCGAGCGGAATTCGTCAGGCTGGCCGAGATAGGAGTTCAGAAAAGCGTCGAGCGTTGCCGCTGGCATCGTAACCTCCCGGTCCGGCCGCATCTCCTCGGAGCGGCTGGACTGGAGGAATGGAAACAAACGTCGCGAGATAAGTAAAATTCAATAACTTTACTTAGCCAGTAAAAATAATTTAGTATGCGGCATGAGGAACCTCACGCTCAAGCATTTCAAGACCATCCAGGCAATCACCAAGTGCGGCAAAATTGTCAGCGCGGCCAAGATGTTAGGTCTGTCTCCTCCAGCGCTGACAATCCAGTTGCGGCAAGTGGAGGAAGAATTCCAGCTGGCTCTGTTCGACCGAACGTCGGACGGCATGCGTCCCACTGCCGCAGGTCGGGCTTTCGTCGAGACAGCGCAGGTTATCGAGGAGCATCTCGGTTTGCTCGAAGACAAGATGGATGCCATCAAGGGCGTACGCACCGGCAGCCTGAGGCTCGGCGTCGTTTCCACTGCCAAATATTTCGCGCCGCGGCTGATGGCTGCGTTCATGAAGGACCATCCCGACATCGACATGCGGCTTGCCATCGGCAACCGCGCCCAGACGATCGACAACCTCAGGAACCACGACATCGACATCGCGCTGATGGGGCGCCCGGCGAAAGAGGTTCCGGTGCGTGCTTCGGTCTTCGGCGATCACCCGCTGGTCATCATCGCGCCGCCAGACCATCCGTTGGTCGCGGCGCGAGATATCTCCAAGGAGCGGATCGCGGAGGAGCATTTCCTTATTCGCGAGCCCGGCTCCGGAACCCGCATCTCGCTGGAAATATTCCTGAGCGACGTGCCTGGCCGCATCGACGATCTCGGTGTCGAGATGGCGTCGAACGAAACGATCAAGCAGGCGGTGATGGCCGGCCTGGGCATCGCCTTCATCTCTGCCCACACCATCGCTGCGGAAACCGAAGCAGGCCGGCTTGTCATCCTCGACGTTGTCGGCATGCCGATCCGCCGGCAATGGTTCTCAGTGATGCGAACCGATCACGCAATCTCGCCGGCCATGGCCACGTTCAACGATTTCCTGATGCGCAAGGGCGCGATGTACCTGCCCCTTTTCGGAAAGCTGTATCCAGACAAGGCGGGATGACATTGCACGAACGCGACGGAAAGTCCGGTGGAGAACGCCCGCGATCGTTGGTGTTATATAAGCGATGTGTTATGTTGCAGTGCGAAAGAGCGGGGGCCACGTCCTTTCACACCCGTAAGCGATCTGTATGTGCAACCCCTGCAGACTGTTCGGAAATCTCCCGGGTAGGGTTCGGGAATTCGATGGGGAAAAGGGGTAATGCTTTACACACTCGTTATGATGGTCTGCCTGACGGATATACCGCGGACCTGCGAACAACGCGAACAAATGGTGGACGGTCTGGCGATGAATCCCGGGACTGCCTTCATGCAGGCGCAGCCGCTGGTGGCTCGGTGGATCGAAACACATCCCGGTTATTTCGTGCAGCGTTGGCGTGTGCTGCCTGGCAGGGAGTCATGAGACAGGCAGCCAAGCTCTATTTCTTCACGACGAGCGTTTCCGAGACGGTCTTCGACAACTGGTAAAGCCGCTGCTCGATTATCGTGGGCACATCGCAGACATAAGTCAGCGACTGGACCCGTTCGGTGAAAATTCGCGTCGCGAAATTCAGCTGGTCGGTTCGCCGTTCGACTTCGTCCGGATCCGCATCGGCCTTGGCGCGCAGCGCGTCGACTTCGGATGCTTCCTTGCGCAACTGTGCCGCCATTTCGAGCTGTTTGTGCGCATAGCGGGAGATGCCGGAGATCACGTGCGAACGCTCGGCGTCCATATGCTCGAACATTCCCTGCACCAGCATCGTCATTTTTGGTGCGACCTGCTCGGGCGGCAGGGAAGTCGCGAAATCCTTGATCTCTTTTTGGGCTTCGGCAATCGGCGTCCGCCGGGCCGCCACCGCTTCGACAAGCGCCGACACACGGGCATCCTTCGCCCAATCTTTCGCGGTCGCAGGAAGCTCCGGCCCATTCCAGATCTGGCCAAGCGAGAGCCGTGGCACCTTACGTTGTATGCAAGGCCAGTCGGGATCGGTGTTTGCCGCGCCGGCGCCTCCCATCAAGGCAAGCGTGGCGACCACAACGAGAGTGTGAACAAGTCTCATTCGCGCCATCAGGCGTTTCCTCCCATGTCCTGCTTGCGGATCACCAAACCGCGCGAAGGGTCGTATGCGATAATGGCGCCGCCCAGAAACAGCAGCGTGCAGCCGGCCACGACGCCCAGCGACAGCCATTCGATCTGCCCGTAGAAGGCAAAGCGGATCAGTTCGACGGCATAGGTGAACGGGTTGCAGAGGCAGATTTTGTAGAGCAGCGGGCTCGCCTCCTGGATGCGCCACAAGGGATACAGCGCCGGAGACGCGAAATAGCCGGGAAAGATGACGAAGTTCATGATGCCGGCGAAGTTTTCGAGCTGCTTGATCAGCGAAGACAAGAGCATGCCGAGCGCGCAAAGCATCATGCCCGACAGGAACAGTGCCGGCAGCACATAGAGGTAGCCGAGTGGCGGCGCCTTGACGCCCCACAACCAGGCAACGATCAGGAACGCGTAGACCTGCACGATCGATACGGCCACGCCGGCGAGCATCTTCGACACCAGCAGGAACCAGCGCGGAAACGGGCTGACCAGCAGGATGCGCATGTTGCCCATCTCGCGGTCGTAGACCATCGACAGCGAAGACTGCATGCCGGAAAACAGCAGGATCATGCCGCAAAGGCCCGGCGTGATATAGACCTCGTAGAGCACATAGGTCTTGTAGGGTGGGATGATCGACACGCCGAGCACCTGGCGAAAGCCGGCGGCGAAGATGAACAGCCAGACGAGCGGCCGGACCAGCGAGGAAATGAAGCGTTCGCGCTGGTGCAGGAAGCGCAGGCATTCGCGCAGGACGACGCCTTTCAGGCAAATGAGATAGTGGCGCAGGCCGAATGGTTCAGACCGCACTGGCATGATGCCGGCGAGCTTTCCAGGCATCGCAGGAGCGCTCATGGCGACGTCTCCGCCATGCCCGCCGCATCGACGCGGCTGAGCTTCGAAAAGGTTTCGCGAATCGAACTTCCACCATTCGCACGGATCACATCCGACACCTTGCCGCTCGCGACCAGATCACCCCGCCGCAGTATGACGACATGGTCGGCGTCTTCGACTTCGTCGATCAGATGCGTGGCCCAGAGCACGCCGATGCCCTCGGCTTGGACGAGCTTGCGGATGGTGGCGAGGATGCCCGCGCGAGACTCGATGTCGAGGCCTACGGTCGCCTCGTCAAGCAGGAGCAGGGAAGGTCGGTGCAACAGCGCCCGGGCGATTTCGATGCGCCGCATCTGACCCCCGGAGAGGCTGCGTGCCTTGTCATGCTGGCGGCCCTGCATGTCGACCGTTTCAAGCAGCGCGGCAATGCGCTGGCGAGCGTCGCGTCCGCCAATGCCATGCAGCGAGGCGTGGTATGAGAGATTCTGGTAGACGCTGAGGTCGAGGTCGAGCGTGCGTGCCTGGAACACGATGCCGACGCGTCTGAGTGCTTCGCCGGATGCGCGGCGAATGTCATGGCCGAAGATGCGGATCGATCCGTGACGCGTGTCGTAGAGGTGGCTTATCAGTGAGAACAGCGTTGTCTTGCCGGCCCCGTTGAGGCCGAGCAGAACGGTGAAAGTCGCCGGCGCGATCGAGAAGGAGACGTCGTTGAGCGCCCGCTTCTGGCCATAGGAATGGCTGACGGCACCGACATCGAGCGCCGCCACCTCTTCTCCCGGACCGCTTGTCCTCATATGCTGCATGCCGGGCCGCTCCTTCAGGACGCGTTGGCTATCTGGCGCCTTGATCGCCTTTTGTCTCACTTGATCGTAATCTTGCCCTTCAGTCCCTTGTCGGCAAGGTCGGGAACCGACCAGGTATATTCGCCCGGGCGAACGGTATGGAACTGCACCTGGATCGTTCCCGCGTCGTCGAATTCCAGCCAGGCTGGTCCGCCGTCCATATGCACTTCCAAATCGTTGATGACGATCTGGTCCATCCAGACATTGCGGAAGAGGTCGGTGACGAACTTGTATTCGAAACCGCCCTTGGAGGTGATCTTCCAGCGATAGCCCTGGCCGGCGATCAGCTCGAAATCCTTCTGATTGACGGCGTAAGTGGAATCGGCCGAACCGATAATCAGTTCCGGCAGGTTCTTGCTGGCACGCGACGGTTTTGGTGTTGCGTCGTCGGCGCTTGCTCCGGTCGGAGCAAGGACGAATCCGGCGAGCGCGGCGAAGAAAAACCTGCGGAAAAGTTTCATGTCTTGAGCCTCCCGATGATCAATGTCTGCTATTTGGGCGAAATGACCACACCCCAGGGCTGCTGGCCCACGGTGAGCGATTGGACCGGCTCGTCGGTGGCCGTGTCGATGAAGGTGATATCGTTGGAATTGCCATTCGTGGTGATCAGCGTTTTCTGGTCGGGCGTGAAGGCCAGATGCCAGACACGCTGGCCGACGAGGATGTATTTCTCCACCTCGTAGGTGTCGGTATTGATCACCGCGACATGGTTCGCCGGGCCGAGCGCGACATAGGCTTTCTTGCCATCGGCGGTGATGGCGATGCCTACCGGCTGGATGGTTTCGGCCCGCAGTCCCTGAATCGCGAACTGGATCTTCTTCACCACTTCGCGTTTGGCGTTGTCGATGACGCTGACAGTGCCACCGACCTCGGCGCTGACCCAGACCTGCGAGCCGTCGGGCTTGAAGTCGGCGAAGCGCGGGCGCGTGTCGACCAGCACGTTGTCGGTCACCTCATGCGTGCTGGTGTCGATGAAATGCGCCATGCTGGTGGTTTCCGAGGTGTTGACCATGGTCTTGCCATCGGGGCTGACACCCATGCCTTCCGGTTCCACGCCGACCGGAATCTCGGCCAGGACCTGCTTGCTTTCGACGTCGATGGCGGTGACGAGATTATCGTCCTCATTGGCGACATAAAGCGTCTTGCCGTCCGGCGAGAGCACGAACAATTCGGGATCGGGGCCGGATGGCAGCGTACCGACGATTTCAAGCGTCGCGGTATCGATGATCTGGACCGTATCGTCATCGCTGGCGCATAGGTAGACGAACTTGCCGTCATGCGAGATGGTGATGCCGCGAGGTCTCTGGCCGACTTCAACTGTCTTCACCACCTGCATCGTCGCCGTGTCGACGACGGTCATCGTGTTGTCCTTCTCGTTGGAAACGTAGGCCGTATAGGCCGATGCCGGACTGGCCGTCAGGCCGGCCGCGAGAATGGCGAATGCGCAAGCTCGTTTCTGCACGCAAATTCCTCCCGATTGACTCTACTTGAGAGCGCATTTCGTTTCCGGCTGATCGACACCGAGCGTGTCGAGTTCGGAGACTTGGTGAAGATAGCCCTCTTGTGGCGATGTCGAGACGACGGACTTGGTATCGCCAAGCAAGATCGGCTGGCGAAGCTGGAGGTTCCATTTGCGGAAGGTCAGCTTCTGCCCCTTGAAAGCAGCAACCGAAAAGTCGTCCGAGCGCATGTAGTCGCTGATCTTTTTCGCATCGTCGCCCTTGGTGCGCGTGGTGGCCTCGCCGACGGCACGCACCGCCGTCCAGGCCGACATGTCCTTTGAAAGCATCCGCCGGCTCGCCGTCTTCAAGAAGCGGCTCTGCATCTGGATGCCGCCCCATTGTTCGCTGGCGGGATGCCATGACGATGCAACCAGACCGGCCGTGCCGGCGACCAGCCGCGGCGTCCAGGTGCGATAGGGCACGTAGGTCCCGAAAACCTCGCTTTCGTCCGCGACAAGCACCACGTCATGCTCCGGGAGATCTTGCGTGAACACGGAAATCTGCTGCTGTATCTGCGTGGCGCCGGTGTCGGTGCGCCTGGCTGTGCCGGTATCCTTGAATTCCTTCTCGGCGACGATCTGGCCGCCGAAGCGGGTTGCCGCGCGGCGCAACGCATCGGCGTAGAGACGATCCTGCTCATGCGATCCATACAGCAGCACCCAATTCGGCCACTTCTTCACCATGAGATACTGCGCCAGCGCATCGGCCAGCATGCTGCGCGTCGGCGCGACATGGAAAACGTTGACGCGGCAGTCCTCCTCGCGAAGGCTGTCGTCGGTGGCGCCGACGTTGAAGATCAGCACGCCTTTGTCGCGGGCGATGTCGGCGATCGACAGCAATTGTTTGGCTGAAAGATCGGCGACCACATAGCGGTCGCCCTTGGCGATCATGCCTTCGAATGCCTGAACCGCGTCGCCGTCGGGCTTGATCTCGGTCACGTCGAGGCTGAATTTCTGGTTGGTGAACTTTCCGGTCGTATTGTTGTCGCCGATCGCAACCTCGGCGCCGGCGACACCTTCGTCACGTGGCGGCAGGTCGAGCATGGAAAGCGTCAATTGCGGTGCGTAGGCCCGCAAATAGCCTATCTTGATTTCGGTTGTCTTTTTTTCCGGCTTCGCCACCGTTTCCTGGCCTGTCGCGTCGGAAACGTTGACGGTCAGGGAAAAAAAGCACAAAAAGGCAGCGAGAGTGCCTGGCACCGCGCTCGTCATCGATAGTAATTACCCATTCTTGCGCAAAGGTTCGACGGTTGCCGGACCCGCGCCAAGTCAAGGTGCCCATGATCAACTTAGCCGACCCGCAAAATTTATCAAACCCTATCGAAAGACTTTTCGCGCCTGCCAGAACGGTGCGGAAG
>NZ_RZPH01000186.1:0-7747 GCF_004022825.1 Mesorhizobium sp. M7A.F.Ca.CA.004.04.2.1 | reverse complement strand
GGTTCATGACTACAATGCGGTCGGCCAACGACAATGCTTCTTCCTGGTCGTGCGTAACCATGATCGTGGTGACGCCGAGCTTGCGCTGCAGCCCCTTGATCTCGTGGCGCAAGTGCACGCGCACCTTGGCGTCGAGCGCCGACAGCGGCTCGTCGAGCAGAAGCAGGCCGGGCGAGGTGGCGATGGCCCGGGCGAGCGCGATGCGCTGCTGCTGCCCGCCGGAAAGCTGCGCTGGGTATTTCTTCGCCTGATCGGGCAAGCCGACCAGCATGAGCAATTCCTTGACGCGGGCATCGATCTCGGCGCGCGGCCGTTTGGTGTTTTCCAGGCCAAAGGCGATGTTCCTTTCAATCGTCAGATTGGGAAACAGCGCGTAGGACTGAAACACGATGCCGTAGTCGCGTTTTGACGGCGGCAGCGTTGAGATATCCCTGCCCCCCTGGCGGACGACGCCTCTGGTCTGCAGGTCGAGGCCGGCGACGGCGCGCAGCAGCGTGGTCTTGCCGCAACCCGAAGGGCCGAGAAAGCAGATGAATTCGCCTTCGTTGATGTCGAGCGAGATGTCCTTCAGCGCATGGAACTCGCCGAAGGCCTTCCAGAGATGTTCGATCCGCAGGTAAGCCGTGTTGCCGGCAGCGGTCATGGGATGCACCTCGGCCAGCGTTGCCGATAGATCAGCGACGGGTTCGTGTCTCATTTTGACCATCCGGGAAGAGTTACGAGAAGGGCGCCGCTCTGACGGCGCCCTGTCGAAATGCTCTGCGTCTAGCTCTTGGGCTCAGACTTGGCGTCGTAGCGCTTCGTCCACTCGTCGAGAATGGCCTTGCGGTGGTTGGCCGCCCACTCGAAGTCATTGTCGATCATCTTGGACTCGATATCTGCGGGCAGGAATTCGACCGGCTTGGCGACATTCGGCATAGCCAGAACCGCATAACCTACATTGTACATCTCGTTGGCCTCCTTGCTGATCGACCAGTCGAGCAGCGTTTTGGCGGCTTCGAGATTTTTCGTTCCCGCAACGATCGCGGATGCCTCCATGTCCCAGCCGATGCCTTCGGACGGGATGACGATATCGAGGGGAGCGCCCTCCTTCTTCGATTTCGCGGCGCGGAACTCGAACGAGATGCCGATTACGGTTTCACCGGCGGCGGCCATTTTGCACGGCTTCGAACCAGAATGCGTGTAGGCATCAATATTCTGATGCAGGGCATCCATATAGGCCCAACCATCCTTCTCGCCGAACAACTGCAGCCAGCTCGATACATCGAGGAAGCCGGTGCCGGACGAGGCCGGGTTCGGCATCACGATGTGACCCTTGTATTCCGGCTTGGTAAGATCTTTCCAGCTGGTCGGCTCGGCGAGGCCAAGCTTTTTGCCCTCCACGGTGTTGAAGCAGATCGAAGCCGCCCAGGCGTCCATGCCAACCCAGGCCGGTGGCGTGTCCTTGTCGACAAACTTCGGCTTGAGCAATTCGACGCCTTTTGGCGCGTAGGGCTCAAGCATGCCTTCGGTCTTCAGCACCAGAAGCGATGTAGCGGCAAGGCCCCAGACAACGTCGGCCTGCGGATTGTCCTTTTCGGCCAACAGCTTGGCGGTAACGACACCCGTGGAGTCGCGGACAAAGTTCAGTTTGATGTCGGGATGGCTCTTTGTGAAAGTCTCGGCGTAGCGGGCGAGATCTTCGGCTTCAATGGCGGTATAGACTGTCAGTTCGGAGGTTTCGGCAAAGGCGGCGGATGACATCAATGCCGCGGCGAAGGCCATTGCGATAGTTGCGTTGCGCGATTTCATGCTCAGTTCCCCTTTGATTGTTGGCACATTCTGCGATGCACTGTGACGATCGCGCCGGTGGACATTGCGGCCCTGTAGCGCTTGTGGATGTCGTCGTTGGGTCAACTCTGGGGATTGGTGATCGATAAGTAAAATCTATTTATTTTATGACAGGCAAACTTCTACTGATAGTCGTCATGGAACTGTCGCATGCCTGTTGCGGCCGCTATTTCGCGCTTGCGAAAGCCCACGATTGGCACGGAGACGGTTATGGTCAGCCGAACGAAACGCCCGTTGTCTGTGCCCGCAAACGCGGGTCGGACGAGCGGACAGTCACCACCAGATCGCCCCCCCTCGCCCGCAAGCCCGCGTCGATTTCGGGGCATTCGAGCTCGCGGTCGGTGCGCACGGCCTTCATGGTCAGGCCGCCAGCACGGCGGTCTCGAGGATGTCGAGCGCACGATCGAGATCAGCTTTCGAAATGACCAGCGGCGGCGACAGCGTCAGCACATTGCCCTGGCTGACCTTGAAGCTCAGCCCCTGCCCCAGGCAAGCATAGAAGACGCGTTCGGCGAGATCGCGCGCCGGCTCGCGCGTATCGCGATCCTCGACGAGCTCGACGCCGACCATCAGTCCCCTGCCCCTGACGTCGCCGACATGGGGCGAGCGCGCCATCAGGTGCTGCATACGCTCCAGCATGTGCCGGCCAAGTTCGGCCGCGCGTTCGACCAATCCTTCCTCCAGGATGATGTCGATCGTCGTCAGTGCGGCGCGGGTCGTCACCGGGTTCTTCTCGTGGGTGTAGTGGCCGATCGCGAAGCCACCGGTGACGTCGAGGTCGCGGCGCGCGATGACGGCGGCGATCGGCAGGATGCCGCCGCCGAGCGACTTGCCGAGGACGACGATGTCGGGCGTCACATCATCATGCTCGTGGGCGAAGAATTTTCCCGTCTTGCCCAGCCCGGTCGGGATCTCGTCGAAGATCAGCAGCGTGCCGTGCCGGTCGCAGGCTTCGCGAACCCGCTTCCAGAAACCGGGCGGCGGCGGGTTGGGCGTCGCCCGCATCGGTTCTGCGACGACCGCCGCCACGTCCTGTTCGCGGCCGAGCACATAGGCGATCATGTTGGCGCAAGCGAGCCCCGAGGTTTCGAGGGAATCGTGGCCATAGGGACAGCGATAGCCGTCCCAGGGTGCGACGTGCTCGGTGCCGGTCATCATCGGGCCTGATATGTGCGAGCGGAAGGTCGCCTCGCCGCCGACGCTTGCAGCGCCGAAGCCGGCCCCGTGGAACGCATCCCAGAACGACACCGTCTTGAAGCGGCCGGTCGCGGCGCGGGCGATCTTCAGCGCGACCTCGATGGCATCCGAACCACCGGTGGTGAACAGCACCTTGCCGAGATCGCCGGGCGCCAATGCCGCCAGCTTCTCCGCCAGCTCGACGGCGGGCTCGCAGGTAAAGCGGCGCGGCGCAAAGCAGAGCTCATCGAGCTGCTTTTTGATCGCCGTGACCAGCCTTGGATGGCCGTAGCCGAGGTGATGCACGCTGTTGCCGTGGAAATCCATGAAGCGGCGGCCAGCGGTGTCCTCGATCCAGATGCCTTGCGCCTTCGCGATGGTCGAAAGGCAGGGGCTGGACAGACTCTGGTGCATGAAGGCAGCCGCGTCGCGATCGAGCAAGCCGCGGATCCGCGGATCGTCCTGCCCGGCATCCCATCGGCCGCGAGCCGCTGTGGTGTTGGAATCGCCTTCGGTGTGCACAAGCTCTTTGATCGCGGCCATCATGGTCTCCGAAACGCGAATGAGGGAGCGGCGAACGCTCCCTCGGTTGTCTTATCCGTCAATGCCGCCCGGTCAGGACCAGGGCAGCGAAAATGTCTTCACATTGGTGTAGCTCTTCATCGCCTCGATGACGCCTTCCTTGTAGCCATTGCCCGAATCCTTGATGCCGCCGAAGGGCGACATCTCGATGCGGTAGCCCGGCACTTCCCAGATGTTGACGGTGCCGACCTGAAGGCCGGCGATGTATTTCTGCATGCGCGGAAAAGAGTTGGTGCAGACGCCCGACGACAGGCCGAAGGCGGTCGAGTTGGACAGTGCGATCAGCGCATCATCGTCGTCCGGCGCGCGAACGATCGGGATGATCGGGCCGAACGTCTCCTCCATCACCAATTCGGATGTGTGAGGAACGCGATCGACAACGATCGGCGGCAGCAACGCGCCCTGACGACCCGGATTGTAGAGGATTTCGGCGCCCTGCTCGGCGGCCATGTGGACGCGGGCTTCGAACAGCGCCGCCGCCTTCTCGTGCACGACGGTGCCAAGGTCGGTCGAGCGGTCCATCGGATCGCCGAAGCGGATTTTTTTCGCCCGCTCCAGCACCAGCGGCACGAAGCGGTCGGCGACGCTTTCCTGAACCAGGATGCGCTTGACCGCGGTGCAGCGCTGGCCGGAGTTCTTTGTCGCGCCGGCGACGGCCAGATCCGCGGCTCTGGCCAGATCCTCGTCGGAGAGATCGTTGAGGATGATCAGCGGGTCGTTGCCGCCGAGTTCCAGCACCTGGCGCTTGTAGCCGGCGGTGCGGGCGATCATCTTGCCGACCGGCACGCCGCCGGTGAAAGTGATCAGGTCGATATTGTCGTTGGTGATCATCTCGTTGCCGATGTCTGCGGGCCAGCCGGTCACCACCGACAGCATTTCGGGCGGCAGACCGGCTTCATAGAGAATGTCGGCCAGGAGAAGCGCCGTCATCGGCGTCAATTCGGTCGGCTTGACCACCACGCAATTGTTGGTGGCGATCGCCGGCGCCACCTTGTGCGAGACCATGTTGAGCGGGTGGTTGAACGGCGTGATCGCCGAGATCGCCTTCAACGGCTCGCGGGTGGTGAAGATCTTGCGCGCCTTGCCGTGCGGGGTGAGGTCGCAGGAGAAGATCTGGCCGTCATCCTGGATGCACATCTGCGCCGACAGCGTGAACACGTCATAGGCACGGCCGACCTCATAGAGCGAGTCCGTCTTGGAGATGCCGAGCTCGAGCGTGATGAGATCGGAGATTTCTTCGCGGCGCGACGCCAATGCCTCGGCGGCGCGGAACAGGATCTGCTGACGCTCGTAGCGCGTCAGCTTCGATTTGTAGCTGGCGGCGATCTCGAATGCTTTTCGCGCGTGCTCGGCACGCCCGGCCGGCACGGTGCCGATAACGGTGTCGTTCCAGGGGTAGCGCACCTCGACGACGCCGTCGGCATCAACTTTCTTGCCGGCAATGCGCATCGGCTCGTGGCGGACTTTGATGGAAGGGTCGAGTTTGGTCATGGGTTCTGCTCCAGCAGATTCTTGGGTACGTCGCGGGGTCGACCCCCACTCCGGCCCTTCGGGCCACCTCTCCCCCGATCGACGGGGGAGAGGAAATCAGGCGAAGTCGGCGCCCCCACGTTTCCCGGCTAAGCCGCGGCTAACCCTGGCGCCTTCCTCTCCCCCGTCGATCGGGGGAGAGGTGCCGAGCGTAGCGAGGCGGAGTGGGGGGTCGACACTAGCGCTCAGCCCGCCAGTGCCGCCGCCATTGTGGCGTAGTAAAAGGCGTCGAAGTTTCTCAACACAGGTTCATCAGGCAATTCCGGCAGCACACGATTGACGATGAACGGCACCTCCTGCTCGGTCAGCCCACCATGCGACCGTAGCGGTTCGTTCAGAGCCGCCAGGTCATGGCGATGTTCTGAGGTGCCGATCGTCTTGTTCTCGGTCGAGATCAGCACGATGTCGCCGATGCGATCTGCCGGCAGCTCAAAGCGCTCGCACGCCGTCGGGCTGTCGACGACCAGCATGATGCCGTCGATCTTCGCCAGCCGGGCCATGATGCCGGCCTGATCTGCGCCATCAGGCAGATAGGCGGTGGCAAACGAGCCGAGCGCGCCGTGATGCACGACATAGGGGTCGGTGATCGGCAGGATGACGCGGGCGGCGTCCTTGCCCAGCCACTCGTCGAGAAGGTCCTGGACATAGACGACGTCGGGCGAACCGTCCGCCTTGTGCTTGGGCTTCATGCCATGGTCGGCGGTGACGACGATCGCCGCGCCAAGCGCATCAAGCTCGGTCAGGTATTTGTCGAACATCTCGTAGAAGGCGTTGGCCTGCGGCACGCCCGGCGCGTATTTGTGCTGCACATAGTCTGTGGTCGTCAGGTACATGATGTCGGGACGGAACTCCTTCAGCAGCTGCACACCGGCGGCAAAGACGAATTCCGACAGTTCGGCCGAATAGACCTCCGGCACGGGCAGCCCAAAATGTTTCGAGGCATTGTCGATGCCGTGCTCGGCCCTGGTGGTGGTGTCGGATTTTTCCGCCGAAAAGCACAGCGCGCGGCCTTCATCGAAGGCAAGGCCCTTGCCAAGCAAGGCACGCAGCTTGTCCTTGGCGGTGACCACGGCGACCTTGGCGCCGGCATCGTAGAAGGCCTGGAAAATGGTCGGCGCGCGCAGGAAGCGCGGGTCATTCATCATCACTTCCTTGCCGGTCTCGCGCTCATAGAGATAGTTGCCGCAGATGCCGTGCACCGACGGTGGCCTTCCTGTGGCGATCGACAGATTGTTGGGGTTGGTGAAGCTCGGAATGACAGAGTGCGCAAAACGTACGGTGCCCTTCTGCTTGATCCTGACCAGCGCCGGCATCAACCCGGCCTCGATCGCCTCATCGAGATAGGCCGGCTCGCAGCCGTCAAGGCAGATGGCGATGGCCGGCACACGCGGCCAGGCGTAGGTGCGGCCGTTGACCGCGACGTTGATGGGAGACATCTGGTTCATCTGATATCCTCGAGATCGGCCGCTTCAGGCGGCGAGTTTGGCGCGTTCGGCGAGTGCCGCGGCGGGTGGAGCGGCGGTGTCGACGCCCATTTCATGAAGCGAGAAGGCCGCCGCCTCGACGACGCGGCGCATGACATGTTCGTCCATCTGGCCGATGCAGCCGACGCGGAAGCTATCGACGGCGGTCAGCTTGCCCGGATAGATGATGAAGCCCTTGTCCTTCATCAGATCGTAGAAGCGGTCGAAGGCGAAACTGGCATGGGCCGGGTTGAAGAAGGTGACGATGATCGGCGACAGCCAGCGATCCCCGAGCAGTGTCTCGAAACCGAGGTCGCGCATGCCGGCCACCATGACGTCGCGGTTCCTCGTATAGCGAGCGCCACGGCCGGCGACGCCGCCTTCGGCCTCGTGCTGGCGCAGTGCTTCGAGGAAGGCAGCGACGACGTGCGTCGGCGGCGTGTAGCGCCACTGGCCGGTTTTGTTGAGGTGCGCCCACTGGGCGTGGACATCGAGCGACAGCGAATGGCTCCTGCCTTTGGCAGCCTCCAGCTCGCTCTTGCGGGCGATGATGAAGCCGAAGCCCGGAACGCCCTCGATGCACTTGTTGGCGGACGAGACCATCGCCTCATAGCGGATATCGTTGACGTCGAGCGCTACGGCGCCGAAGGCGCTCATGGAATCGACCAGCAGCTTGCGACCCTTGGCATGGACGGCTTGCGCAATCTCGGCGACCGGATTGAGGATGCCGGAGCTGGTCTCGCAATGGATGGCGATGACATGGGTGATATCAGGGTCGGCCGCGAGGGCCGCCGCCACCTCGTCGCCGCGCGGCGGCAGATAGTCGCCCTTGTCGATCAGCGTGTAGGCGCGGCCGAGATAGTGCATGGTCTGCGCGGCGCGCAGGCCGTAGGCGCCGTTGGCCAGCACCAGAACCTTGCCATCTCTGGGCACAAACGAACCCAGCATCGCTTCGACGCAGAAGGAACCGCTCCCTTGCATCGGCACGCAGTCGAACTCATCGTTCCTGTCCCCGGTCAGCGCCAGCAGGCGGCGACGCATATCCGATGTCATGGCGCGGAAGTCGCCGTCCCACGATCCCCAGTCGCGCAACATCGCCTCCTTGACCGAATAGGCCGTGGTAAGCGGCCCTGGGGTCAGAAGATACGGCTCGCCCAGCGCCGGAC
>NZ_RZPH01000185.1:0-7779 GCF_004022825.1 Mesorhizobium sp. M7A.F.Ca.CA.004.04.2.1 | reverse complement strand
CGCCGACCCTGTCCTCAGCCGGCGGCTCGTTTTAACGGAGACCATGGCGATGAAACCCACCGGCATGGAGATGGGTTTCCTGATCAACGGCAAGGCCTTCGATATGGGACGCGTCGACTTCGTCGCCAGGGCCGGCGAGATCGAGCTCTGGGAGATAGTCAACGAGGCCGACATGGACCATCCCTTTCACGTCCACGGTACTCAATTCCAGGTCGTCGAGCATGAGCGCGACGGCGCGGTGTCCAAGCCGCCCTATCTCGCATGGAAGGACACGGTGAACGTCGCCCGCGGCGAGACGGTGCGGCTCCTGCTGCGCCAGGATAGGCCGGGGCAGCGCATGTATCACTGCCACATCCTCGAGCACGAGCAGCTCGGCATGATGGGCGTGCTCGATGTCATGGCATGAAGTTCGGCATCGCGTTCGGAGCGGTGGTGCTGGCGCTGGCCGGTTCGCTGAGCCTCTCCTCGCCGCAGGCGGTCGCCTCCAGTGATGAGATCGTGGCCGCACGCCAGGCCTCGATGAAGGCTATGGCGGCGGCAGCGAAAACCATCGCCGAGATGTTCGGCGGCAAGCGCGCCTACGACGCCGCCAGCTTCAAGGCGGCGGCGGAGGCGCTCAGCGCCCGTACCGGACCCGCCCTGATGGCTGAATTCCCGGCGGGAACGCTGGGCGCGCCGTCGGGCGCCAAAGCGGAAATCGATCAGGCGCGGCCGGAGTTCGAGGCGCTCGCCAGTCACATTGGCGAACTCGCCGATGCATTGGCAGCCAAGGCCGAAACCGCGCCTGCCCGGATCACCGGGGACATGCGCATGGGCGCGATGACGTCAATGGACGGGGGCAGTCTGCTCGGCAAGCGGCTGAAGACAACGGAGGCGGATCCGGCCGGATTGCCGGCGGAGCATCTTCTGCACCTTATCCTCCAGGATTGCTCAAGCTGCCATTCCAAGTTTCGGCAAAAGGTGAAGTGAGAACCGGCGATCACACCGCCATTTGTTGCCCTCTTGTGCAGCGATGCGGAATGCCAGGAAGGCCACCTGTATCAAGACGCCTTCGCCAGAAAATTCCGATAATCCGACTTGGCCTGCAGCAGGCGCAGCACATTGTCTCGCGAGCCGCGCACATGGGCGCGTGCCAGCGTGCCGGCTCGGGCAGCGTCGCCGGCGCAGATGGCATCGACGATCTCGGCGTGCTCGTCGCGGGCGATCTTCCATTCGTCCAGCCACAGGAGTTCGGTCCAGACGTAGTGCTGGCACTTGTCGAGGATGCCGCACAGCATGTTGTGCAGCATGACGTTGCCGCTGATTTCGGCGATGACGCGGTGCAGGTCGATGCCGACTTCCAGTTCCTGGAATTTTTCCCGGTTCGTGCGTTCCGGAATGGCTGCCAGCCGTTCGCATTCGGCCAACATGGCGCGCAGCCGCGCCTTGTCCTGTTCCGTCGCGGCCGTTGCCGCAAGTTCCGTCGCATGGCCGTCGAGCAGTTCGCGGATCTCGAAGGCCTCGCGGAACATGTTGATGTCGAACTCGGTGACGACATAGCCCTGGCGCGGCCGGCCGGTGACCAGCCCGTCACGCTCGAGGCGATTGAAAGCCTCGCGCACCGGGGTTCGGCTGACCGTCAGCTTCGCCGCGATGTCGTTTTCGGTGACGCGGGAGCCCGGCGGGATCTGGCCGGTCACGATCATCGCCTTCAGCGCGGAGTAGACCGAGTCGCGCAGCGTATTTTTGGTTTCCTTGGCCAAGCTTCCCTTCCCACTTCTCCGGCCTTTCAGCCGGAACACGCATAGCTGTAGCCGCAGTCGGCGCAATTTGCCACGCCTCCGGTGAAGCCGTCCCTCACCAACCTGGTCCGGCACGAAGCGTACATTTCGAGCGCGCCGGCGGTGTTGACAACATCGATCGCTAGGCTACACTCAAAATTGTATACAAAATAGCATGCCAAATCAAAAACAATGGGAACACCGGTTGGAGAGCCGAAAAATGAACAGAACCAGAAACGTTAGCATCGTTGCGATGGCGGGCCTCATGGCTTCGTTCGCAGCCCCCGCCATGGCGGGCGACACCATCACCGTCGCCTCATGGGGCGGCACCTACCAGGAGGCGCAGACCAAGGCGTTTTTCAAGCCGACCGCCGACGCGCTCGGCATCACCATCAAGGAAGACACCACCAACGGCCTCGACGACGTCCGGCTGCAGGTGACCGGCAATGCGGTGAAGTGGGACATCACCGAACTTGGCGCCGACGAATGTGCGCGCGGCTCGAAGGAAGGGCTGTTCGAAAAGCTCGACTACGGCATCATCGACAAGAGCGGCATCAACCCGAAGCTTGTCCACGACGACTGGGTCGGCATTTCCTACACCTCGGTCGTGCTGATCTACCGGACCGACGTATTCGGCGACAAAGGCCCGAAGACCTGGGCCGATTTCTGGAACGTGGAAAAGTTTCCGGGACGGCGCGCGCTGAGCGGCAGCCAGGCGACGGAAACGCTGAGCGTTGCCGCACTGGCCGAGGGCATTCCGATCGACAAGGTCTATCCGGTCGATATCGACGGCGCGTTGAAGTCCGTCGACAAGATCCGCGGCAATGTCGACGCCTGGTGGACCTCCGGCGCCCAGGCCATGCAGCTGGTTAAGGACGGCGAAGTCGACATGGCGAGCATCTGGAACGGCCGCGCCGGCACCTTGAAAAAGGAAGGCGCGCCGATCAGCTTTTCCTTCGATCAGGGCGTGCTGACCGCCGACTGCATGGTCATCCCGAAGGGCGCCAAGAACAAGGAGGCGGCCATGAAGGCGCTGGCGATGTTCGTCAGCCCGCAATTGCAGGCCAATCTGCCGCTCTATGTCGACAATGGCCCGGTCAACGAGAAGGCTTTCGAGACTGGCAAGATCCCGCAGGACAGGATCAAGGACATCAATTCGGCGCCCGAAAACGTCAAGAAGCAGGTGTTGCAGGATGCAGAATTCTGGCGCGACAACCTGGTCGAGGCGACGGAAAAGTTCAACAATCTGATCCAGCAATAGGCTGCGGCCGCAATCCAAACCACGGCAGGGCGACGCCTCGCCCTGCTTTCGCCGCCTCAGCCCCTGGGAGAGAAAAATCTTGTCCATTGCGCCATCCGCGTTGCCGATCGGCATGCGCGGGATCGAGAAACGATTTGGCAGCGTGCCTGTGCTGCGCGACCTCAACCTCGATGTCGAGGCTGGTGAATTCCTGACGCTGCTGGGGCCTTCCGGTTCCGGCAAGACGACGCTGCTGATGATCCTGGCCGGTTTCGTGCGGGCCAATGCCGGCTCGATCAGGGTCGGCGGCGACGAGATCATCACCACGCCGCCGCACAAGCGCAACATCGGCATGGTGTTCCAGAACTACGCGCTGTTTCCGCATATGAACGTCTTTCACAACATCGCCTTTCCGCTGAAGCAACGCGGCGTCGCCGCCGCCGAGACGGCCGAGCGTGTCGAGAAGGCACTCGATCTGGTGAAATTGCAGGGACTGGGCGAGCGCCGGGTCGACCAGCTCTCCGGCGGCCAACGCCAGCGCGTGGCGCTGGCGCGCGCCATCGTCTTCGAGCCGCGCATCGTGCTTATGGACGAACCCTTGTCGGCGCTCGACAAGGGCCTGCGCGAGCACATGCAGATCGAGCTACGCGCCCTGCATCGGCGGCTCGGCATGACCACCGTCTATGTCACGCACGACCAGCGCGAAGCCATCACCATGTCGGACCGCATTGCTGTCATGAACGGCGGACGCATCGAACAGCTCGACAAGCCCGAAAGCCTCTACGCCAGGCCGCAAACGCAATTTGTAGCAGGCTTCATCGGCGAATCGAATTTCATTCCGGTCGAGTGCCGCAACGGCTCCGTCTGGTACGAGGACCGAAGAATCCATACGGCGGCGGCGACGCCGGCGGCAGGCCAGTACCTGATGGTGGTGCGGCCGGAAAAGCTGCGGCTCTTGGCAACCGCCGAACCGACAAGCGGCGTCAACGTGCTCAACGCGACGCTCAGTGACATCATCTATCAGGGCGACAGCTTCGTCTGCTATGCCGTGCTGCGCGACGGCCGGCAGCTGACTTTGCGCGACTATTGCCGCAGCGATGTGCTGGCGAAAATGCCGGCTCCCGGCCAGCCGGTCAGCTTCGGTCTCGATGCGCACGACACGATCCTGGTGGCGGCAGACTGATGAGCGCGCAGACCGCCCTCATGCAGGAGACCGGCAGCCCAGCAGGCCGGGAGCTCAACACGCAGGCACTTCGCGCCGACGCCCGGCGTGAATCACTACGGCTGCTGGCGCTGCTGTCGCCGAGCCTGTTGCTGGTCTTCGCCATCATCATCGTGCCCATCGGCTGGCTGTTCTGGCTGTCGTTGTTCGACGAAGCGGGCGGCTTCAGCGCCGCCAATTATGCGCGATTCTTCGAGCAGGCCTCCTACATCAAGACCTTTGTCACCACCTTCAAGGTCGCCTTCATCGTCACCGGCGCCTGCGTGCTGCTTGGCTATCCCCTGGCCTACATGCTGTCGCAACTGCCGCGCCGGGCGGCGTCGATCTGCCTGATCTTCGTCATCCTGCCGTTCTGGACATCGGTCCTGGTGCGCACCTATGCCTGGCTGGTGATCCTGCAGCGCAAGGGCCTGATCAACAGCTGGCTGATCGACCTCGGTGTCATCAGCCAGCCGCTATCGCTCGCCAACAATTTTTCGGGCGTCGTCATCGGCATGACGCATATCCTGCTGCCGTTCCTGGTGCTGCCGCTTTACGCCTCGATGAAGACAATCGACACCGACTGCCTGCGCGCCGGCATGAACCTCGGCGCCGGCCCGGCCGCCACCTTCCGGCAGATCTTCTTTCCGCTGTCGCTGCCCGGCCTCGCCTCGGGCGTGGTCATCGTCTTCGTGCTCTGCCTGGGCTTCTTCGTCACGCCTGCGCTGATGGGCGGCGGCAAGGTCATCATGTGGGCGATGCGCATGGAACAGACCACCAGCCTCTATTCCAACTGGGGCGCGGGTGCAGCACTCGGCGTGGTGCTGCTGGTGGTCACGCTGGCGCTTCTCGGCCTGTTCCAGTGGCTGCTCGGCGCGCGCGCCACAGGTGTGTGGAGTTCGCGATGAGCGAGGATTTTGGCCTGCCTATCTCGCACCGGCAACGGCTGTGGCTCTATTGCCTCGGCGGCCTCGTGCTTCTGTTCCTGATCGCGCCGTCGATCATCATCGTCATCATGTCGTTTTCGGACTCGACGCTGCTGCAATTCCCGCCGCAGCAATGGTCGCTGCGCTGGTACCAGACCTATTTCGGGTCGCTGGAATGGCGCGACGCGACGATCGTCTCGGCCAAGGTGGCTGTCATGACGGTGCTGGTGGCGACACCGCTCGGGACCGCGGCCGCCTATGCCATCAACCGGGGCACGCTGCGCTTCAATGGCACCATCAACGCGCTGCTGACGGCGTCGCTGATCGTCCCGGTGATTCTGATCGGCATCGGCACCTTCTTCCTCTATGCGCGCATCGGGCTCAACAACACGCTGACCGGCCTGGTCATCGCGCACACGGTGCAGGCGCTGCCGCTGGTGGTGCTGACCGTGCTTTCCGGGCTGCGCTCCTACGACATGAACCAGGAGCGGGTGGCGCGCAGCCTCGGCGCCGGCCGCGTCGCCGCCTTCTGGCAGGTGACGATGCCACAGATCCGCTTCTCGATCGTCTCGGGCGCGCTGTTTGCCTTCATCACCTCCTTCGACGAAGTGGTGGTTTCGCTGTTCATATCGGGCGGCGAGACCACGACATTGACGCGCCGCATGTTCAATGCGCTACGCGATCAGATCGACCCGACGATCGCCGCCATCTCGACCTGCCTGATCGTGCTCTCGGTCGTGCTGTTGTCGGTTGCGCAGATTTTCGGCCGGCGGCATTGATTTCACCAGACGAATTCGCAGAAGTGACCATGGGATATCCAGACAGAATGCGTGATTTCCAGTTTCCCGGCCGCTCGCCGGTTCGTGCCACCGAGGCGGTTGCCGCGACCTCGCATCCGCTTGCAACCCTTGCGGCCATCGACATGCTGCGCTCCGGCGGCAATGCCATGGATGCCGCGGTCTGCGCCGCCGCCGTGCAGGGCGTGGTCGAGCCGCAATCGACAGGCATCGGCGGCGACTGCTTCGTGCTCTATTCTCCCGGGGGACAAGGCAATGTGCTGGCCTTCAACGGGTCCGGCCGCGCGCCTGCCAGGGCGACAGTCGACTGGTACCGCGAAAAAGGCTTCGACCGCATCCCGTTGCAGGGGCCGCATGCGGTCACCGTGCCGGGTGCCGTCGATGCCTGGAGCCGCCTGCTCGAAGACCATGGCCGCAAGGGCCTTGCCGAGGCGCTGGCGCCGGCCATCCACTATGCCGAGAACGGCTATGTCGTGCACGACCGCGTCGCCTTCGACTGGGCCGAACCGGAAACCGATCTGTCGGCCGACGAGCACGCCACGCGCATCTTCCTGCCCGGCGGCAAGGCGCCGAGGGCTGGCGACGTCCACCGGCAGCCGGAACTGGCGGAGACCTTGCGCATCATCGCCAAACATGGCCGGTCCGGTTTCTACGAAGGCGCTGTCGCCGACGATATGGTGAGTCGGCTCAATGCATTGGGCGGACTTCATACGGCCGAGGATTTCGCTGCGACCAGAGGCGACTATGTGGCGCCGGTCAGCACCTCCTATGGCGGCCATGACATCCACCAGATGCCGCCGAACAATCAGGGGCTGACGGCGCTTTTGATGCTCAATTTGCTGTCGGGCTTCGAGCTTGGCGGGCTGGATCCCAATGGCGCCGAGCGCCTGCATCTGGAGATCGAGGCCGGGCGCCTGGCCTATCGCGACCGCGACCGTTATGTCGGTGATCAGGACCATGTCCCGGTGCCGGTCAGAGAGCTGCTGTCCGGCGCCTATGCCGACCGGCTGCGCGCCGAGATCGACCGCGACCGCGCCATGACGCATCTGCCGCGCGTGGACCTGCCCGGCAGCGACACGGTCTACATCTCCATCGTCGACCGCGATCGCAACGCGGTCTCCTTCATCAACTCGACCTATTATTCGTTCGGCAGCGGTGTCGTCGGCCCCAAGTCCGGTGTCGTGCTGCAGAACCGCGGCTCCAGCTTTCGCCTCGATCCAGCGCATCCGAACGCGATCGCACCGGGCAAGCGGCCGATGCACACGATCATGCCGGGCATGGCGACGAAGAACGGCCGCGTGGTGATGCCGTTCGGGGTCATGGGCGGCGGCTATCAGCCGTTCGGCCATGTCCATCTGCTGACCAACATGATCGACTTCGGCATGGACCCGCAGCAGGCGCTGGATGCGCCGAGGGTGTTTTACAATGACGACACCGTGGAGGCCGAGCGTGGCGTTCCCACTGATGCAATCGAAGGCCTGCGCGGGCGCGGCCACCGCATAGCCGAACCGCATCATCCGCTTGGCGGCGGGCAGGTGGTGCTGATCGATTGGGAGAAGGGGACGCTGACCGGCGCTTCCGATCCGCGCAAGGATGGTTTGGCGCTTGGCTACTGAGGCGATCCGTTGTCCAATGGCGTATCCATATCGAGGCAAGCCCGTCAGCGGGGCTTCCACCAATAGTCGTTCGAAATCCAGCCGGTGATCATGACCCAAACCGAAACCCACGCAGACCTCTCCCGCCGTCTCGCCGCCGGCGCCGACGATGCGCCCGCCATCCTGGCACCCGACAGGGCGACGCTCAGCCATGGCGAATTGCGCAGCCTGATCGCCGATACGGCAAAACAGCTGCATGC
>NZ_RZPH01000184.1:0-7801 GCF_004022825.1 Mesorhizobium sp. M7A.F.Ca.CA.004.04.2.1 | reverse complement strand
GAACACCAGCACGGCTGCGGTCGCCGACGGCACCAGCCAGATGTAGCGCAGGAAATTGCTGGTTTCGCCATCCGAGGCGATCGAGGGGCTCTCGTTGCGTGCTGCCAGCACGGGTATCGCCGCCAGCGTCACCAAGGCGATGATGACGCCGAACGGCCTGAAGCCGGAACTGCCGAGATGGGCGAACAGCCACGGTCCGGCGGCAAAGCCGAGCGACAGGACAGTGGCGTAAATGCCCAGCACAAGGCCGCGTCGGTGCGGCGGCGCCGAGGTGCTGATCCAGAATTCGGACAGGATGAACAGCACCGTCAGCGCGATGTGCAGCACGATGCGCAGTGGAAACCACATCCAGAAATCGGGTGCGAAATGAAAGCCGACAAAGGCCAGCGCGCCGGCGGCGATCATGGCGATCATGGTCCAGGCAACGCCGAACCGCATGGCGAGCGGAGTAGCCAGCGGCGCACCGGCGATCGAGGCGAGGCCGGCAACGGCGGTGTTGAGGCCGATCATCGAAGCCGAATGGCCGCGCGTTTCAAGGATGACGCTGAGCAGCGGCATGCCGAGGCCGATGGCGATGCCGACGACGCTGATCGACGAGATCGCCGCCACCATCGGCAGCCAGTGTACGCGTTCGTCGCCCTGTGGTTGGGTATCGACCGTCATGGGATGCTGAATACTCTGCCTGTTTGATCTAAGGAAAGTGCTGAGCGCTTTTCCGGGAAAACCGCGTCACACTTTTCCTGGAATTGCTCTAGAGAAGTTCGCGGGTGAAGCGTCTGCGGACAAGCCGGTAGAAGGGCACGGGTCCGCCTGGACGCAACAGTGGATCATGGGCGAGGCGCTTTTCCAGCTCGTCCAGGATCATTCGGGTGATGTCGGGTATGTCGGCTTCCCTGGCCTTGGCGAGCGGCAGCCAGACCAGTTCTTCGAGCTCGTTGGTGGGACTGCCACCGGGCAGTTCGACGGCGACGTCGTCACGCCAGGCGCTGAAAAAGCGGGTGTCGAAGCGGCGCACCCGGTTGGGCGGCGTGATGGCGCGCGCAACGAAGCGCAGCATGTCGAGAGAGGGTTGCACGCCGTGTTCGGCAAAGCCTTGCCAATCGGGCCTGGGGGTTGCGAAAGCACCCTTGCGGCCGATCAGCAGCCCGGCTTCCTCATAGGTTTCGCGGATGGCGGACAGGGCGATGGCGCGGGCTCGTGCGGCGCTTGTGCGGCCCGGTCCGGCGATCAGCCTGGCTTCCTGCTCCGGGTGCAATGCGGCGACGACCGGTATGCGGCTGTCGGCCGGATCGGTGCGGCCGCCGGGAAAGACGAACTTGCCCGGCATGAAGGCGTGGCCGGCATGACGGCGACCCATCAGAACCAGCACGTCATCGTCCTTGCGGTCGAGCAGGATGAGGGTTGCCGCGTCGCGCGGGCGAATTGGCCGGTCGCTATGAGCGATCATGCTCCGCTCGATCCTGTCGACTTCCGCCTTGGTCATACCGTCCATGCGCAGGACCTAGCGGAAACTTCTGGCAAGCGAAAGTGGCCTTTCACGGTCGGTATGTTGCGCCAGGCAGCATTCTTGGCTGCGGCCTAGGCTCCGGGATGCGGCTCGATCACGTCGTGCTCGCCGCCGAAGCCGTGCATATAGAAGGCCCATTGCAGTCCGATGACGGCACCCTTGATCGGCTGCAGCAACGCAACCGACAAAAGGATGGTCAGCGGAACCCAGATGGCGATGTGCTGCCATGTGGACAGCGTCGACGTGGCCTCAACGCCCATGAAGGCGCCCAGCACGACATGGCCGACGATGACGATGACCAGATAGGCGGGCAGGTCGTCGGCCCGGTGGTGATGCAATTCCTCGCCGCAGACACTGCATGTGTCGACGGTCTTGGTGAAAGCGCGAAACAGCTTGCCTTCGCCGCAATGCGGGCAGCGGCCGAGCAGGCCGCGCTTCATCGCCGTCCACAGCGGGCGCGCGGTCCGGCCCGAGTGATGTTCTCCGCCGAAAACCTGTTCTTCCATGGCTGTTGTCATCATCGTCTCCTGCCGCGCGAACCCGGTCGCGATTGCGACGCGCGGGCGCGGCCCTTGGCCTTGTGAAACGACCGCTTGGAGCCCGGCAGAGGCTTTGGGTCGGTCAACATCTCGAAGCGCATCGCCCCGGCCATCGGCGCCACCTCGAGGAGACGGACCTCGACGCGGTCCGCGAGTTGGTAGCCTTTGCCCGAGCGTTCTCCGAACAGGGAGCGGGCCGTTTCGTCGTATATATAGTAATCGCCGTTCAATGTTGACACCGGGATGAAACCATCCGCGCCGTACTGCGGCAATTGGACAAATAGTCCTGACTTGGTGACGCCGGAGATGCGGGCATCGAACCGGTCGTCGACGCGTTCGGCAAGGTAGGCGGCGATCAGACGGTCGACCGTGTCCCGCTCGGCCGCCATTGCGCGGCGTTCCGTGCCGGAGATCAGCACCGCGACATCTTCGAGCCGTACCGCTTCGTCCTGCGTCAGCCCGCCGGGACCCAATCCGAGTGCGGCAATAAGTCCGCGATGCACGATTAAATCGGCATAGCGGCGGATCGGCGAGGTGAAATGGGCGTAGCGGCGGAGGTTGAGACCGAAATGGCCGATGTTCTTTGGCGAGTATTCGGCTTGGCTCTGCGAGCGCAGAACCACTTCGTTGACCAGGCCTTCATTGTCGGCGCCGCGCACGCGCTCCAAAATGCCGTTGAACTGGCTTGGCTGCATCTGCGCGCCGCGCGCAAGTGACAGGCCCAATGTCTGCAGGAACTCGCGCAGCGATTCCTGTTTGGCCAGTGATGGCGCGTCATGGACGCGATAGACCAGTTCCTGTTTCTTCGCCTCGAGCGTTTCGGCCGCCGCGACATTGGCCTGGATCATGAATTCTTCGATGAGCTTATGGGCATCGAGCCGGTCCGGCACGATGACGCGATCGACGGTGCCGTCCGCCTTGAGCACGATCTTGCGCTCCGGCAGGTCGAGTTCGAGCGGCTGGCGGCCGTCGCGGCCGCGCTTGAGGATCGCATAGGCGTCCCACAGTGGCTTCAGCACGGTTTTGAGGATCGGACCTGTCTTGTCGTCCGGCGCGCCGTCGATTGCCGCCTGAGCCTGTTGGTAGGCGAGCTTTGCCGCCGACTTCATCATGACGCGATGGAAGGAGTGCCTGAGCTTGCGGCCCTCGGCTGAAAAAACCATGCGCACGGCGAGCGCCGGACGGTCCTGGCCCTCCCGCAGCGAGCAGAGATCGTTGGAGATGCGCTCGGGCAGCATCGGCACGACGCGATCCGGGAAATAGACCGAATTGCCGCGCTTCAATGCTTCGCGGTCGAGCGCCGTGCCGTAGCGCACATAGGCGGCGACGTCGGCGATTGCGACAGTGGCAACCACGCCGCCGGGGTTCTTCTCGTCGAGATCCGGCGTGGCGAAGACGGCGTCGTCATGGTCCTTGGCGTCGGCCGGATCGATGGTGATCAGCGGCAGGTCGCGCCAATCCTCGCGGTGATCCAGCGTCGCCGGCTTGACCGCTTCGGATTCTGCGATGACGTCGGCCGGGAAGATATGCGGAATGTCGTGCGCGTGGATGGCGATCATCGAGACCGCCTTTTCGCTGGTCAGAGAGCCCAGCACGTTGAGCACCTTGGCCCTCGGCAGCCCATAGCGGGAAGCCCGCGCCGGCTCGACCTCCACCAGGTCACCGTTCTTGGCGCCGTTCTGGAATTCCTTGTCGACGATCAGTTCGGGCTGGCGCCGTTCCACCGGCTCGATGCGGAAGGTGCCGTCCTGCAAGATGCGAAAGACACCGAGCACGGCATCGGTACGTTTTTCGAAAATCTTCACCACCCGCCCGGTGTAGGCGGGGCCGCCCAGGGCGACGTTCGTGTCGTCGGCCGGAAAGGTCTTGGCCAGCACGCGGTCGCCAATGCCGGGCGCCGGTCCACTGCCACTGCGCGACAGGCGGATGGAGACGATGGGCGGCGGCCCATTGGCCGTGTGTTCGGTAGGACGGGCCAAGAGCACGCCATCGGCATCGCGGTCGAAAATATCGAGGACCGTGACATGGGGCAGGGCACCGACGCGAGCCAGCCCCTTGCGCTCCTTGGTGAGGACGCCTTCGTCCTGCAAGTCGCGCAAAATATCCTTCAGCCAGATGCGGTCGTCGCCGCGCAGTGCGAACGCCTTGGCGATGTCGCGTTTGCCGGCGCGATCGGGATTTTCGGCGATGTAGCGCAGGATTTCGTCACGCGAGGGCCGGTAGTCGTCCTTGACCTTGGCTCTGGTGTCGGCGGTGCGCGGATCGCCGTGGGTTCTGCCGGTGATCTTGCGCGCCACGCTGTCCTATCCTTTTTTCTTCGCGGCCGGCTTCTTCGCAGCCGGCTTCTTGGCTGCCACTTTCTTGGTCGCCGGGGCCTTGGCCGCGGCTGCCTTTCGGAACGGCTTCTTGCCGCCGCCGCCCTTGGCCTCTTTCTCGGCAATCAATGCCAGCGCATCCTCGATCGTCACCGACTGCGGATCCTTGCCCTTGGGCAGCGTAGCATTGACCTTGCCGAAATTCACGTAAGGCCCGTATTTGCCGTCGCGCACGACGATCTTGCCGCCGCCATCGGGATGGTCGCCAAGCTCCTTCAGCGCTGCGGCAGTACCGCCATTGCGGCCGCCCTTGCCCTTCAGCTGCTTCTCGGCGATCACCGATACGGCGCGGTTGAGGCCGATCGAGAACACGTCCTCGATGCTTTCGAGATTGGCATAGGTGCCGTCATGCAGCACGAACGGGCCGTAGCGGCCGAGCCCGGCTGAGATCATCTTGGCGGTTTCCGGATGCTGGCCGACATCGCGCGGCAGCGACAGCAGCGCCAGCGCCTTTTCGTGGTCGATCGACTCGGCCGTCCAGCCCTTGGGCAGGCTGGAACGCTTGGCCTCCTTGCCGTCGCCACGCTGCAGATAGGGGCCGAAGCGACCGCTGCGCAGCGTGATTTCCTCTGACGTGTAGGGGTCCTTGCCGATGACCTTGGTGCCGTCCTCGCCGCCGCCATTTTCGCCATTGGGATTGGCGGCATCGCCGAGCTGGCGGGTGAAGGAGCATTCCGGATAGTTCGAGCAGCCGACAAAGGCGCCGAACTTGCCGAGCTTCAGCGACAGATTGCCGGTGCCGCATTTCGGGCAGATGCGCGGATTGGAGCCGTCCTCCCGCGTCGGGAACACCAGCGGCGCCAGTTCCTCATTGAGCGCGTCGAGCACGTCGGTGACGCGCAGTTCCTTGATGTCGGCGACGGCGCCGGAAAAATCCTTCCAGAAATCGCGCAGCACGTCCTTCCAGGCGAGCTTGCCGTCGGAAATCTCGTCGAGCTTTTCCTCGAGGGACGCGGTGAAGTCGTATTCGACATAACGCTTGAAGAAGCTTTCAAGAAAGGCCGACAGCAGCCGGCCCTTGGCCTGCGGCACCAGCCGGCGCTTGTCGATGGTGACGTAGTCACGGTCCTCGAGCGTCTTCAGGATCGCCGTGTACGTGGAGGGCCGGCCGATGCCGAGTTCTTCCAGCTTCTTGATCAGCGAGGCTTCGGAATAGCGCGGCGGCGGCTCGGTGGTGTGCTGGGTCGCGTTGATCGCCTGGCGCGCTAGCTGCTCGCCGGCGCGGATCTCGGGCAGGCGGCGATTTTCCTCGTCTTCCGCATCGTCGTCCTTCTGGTCGGTGTAGGCGGCGATGAAACCGTCGAACCGAACGACCGAACCGATGGCACGCAGCTCTGCGGTGCGCGATCCGTTGACCGCTTCGATCTCGGCGGTGGTGCGCTCGATCTCGGCTGGCTGCATCTGGCTGGCGATGGCGCGCTTCCAGATCAGCTCATAGAGTCGCATCTGGTCGGAATCGAGATATTGCCTGACCGATGCCGGGGTGCGCATGAAATCCGTCGGGCGGATCGCTTCGTGCGCTTCCTGGGCGTTCTTGGCCTTGGCGGTATACTGGCGCGGCTTTTCCGGCAGGTATTTTGCGCCGAATTCCTTGGCAATGGCGTCGCGTGCGGCGTCGATCGCCTCGGGTGCCATCTGCACGCCGTCGGTTCGCATATAGGTGATGAGACCTGTGGTCTCGCCGCCGATCTCCATGCCTTCATAGAGCCGTTGCGCCACCTGCATGGTGCGGCTGGCCGAGAAGCCCAGGCCCGATGAGGCGGCCTGCTGCAGCGTCGAAGTGGTGAAGGGCGGGCCGGGATTGCGCTTGGTCGGCTTGGCTTCGACCGACACCGCCTTGAAGGTCGCGCCTTCGAGCATCGACTTGATGTCGTCGGCCTGCGCCTTGTTGGAAATGTCGAGCTTTTGCAGCTTCTTGCGATCGAAGGCAGTCAGCCGCGCTTCGAAATTCTCGTTGCGCGGCGTGCCCAGCAGTGCAGCGATCTGCCAGTATTCCTCGCGGAGGAAGCGCTCTATTTCGGATTCGCGGTCGCAGACGAGACGCAGCGCAACCGACTGGACGCGGCCGGCCGAGCGGGCGCCCGGCAGCTTGCGCCACAGCACCGGCGACAGCGTGAAGCCGACGAGATAATCCAGCGCCCGGCGGGCGAGATAGGCATCGACCAGCGGCGCATCGATCTGGCGCGGATTGGCCATCGCCTCCAGCACCGACGATTTGGTGATGGCGTTGAAGACGACGCGGCTGACCGGCTTGTCCTTCAGCGCGCGCTTCTGCTTCAGCACCTCCAGCACATGCCAGGAGATGGCTTCACCTTCGCGATCCGGGTCGGTGGCGAGGATCAGGCCATCGGCATCCTTGACCGCCTTGGCGATGTCGGCGAGTCGCTTGCCCGAGGCGGTGTCGACCGCCCAGGACATGGCGAAATCCTCATCCGGACGCACCGAGCCGTCCTTGGCCGGCAAATCCCTGATATGGCCGAACGAGGCCAGAACCTTGTAGTTCTTGCCGAGATATTTGTTGATTGTCTTCGCCTTGGCCGGCGATTCGACGACGACGACGTCCATGAGGTCTCATATCAGCTGTGGTGCGGCAGAAGAATTCCGCTGCGCGCGACGAAATCTCGTTCTATTTGTCGCTCACATGGCCGCGCTTTTGCATCCGGTCAAGGGGAAGCGCCCAAATTGCGGGCCGGCCCGCGGCAATACACTCTTAGAGTGTATGGAGAAAATCACAGAATTTGGGAAAGGGAGATGGTGGTCTCAAGTCAGCGGAAACGACTGGTTTTCATTTTCGCCGAGTCGCGGAAAGCTGCTGGAGCAGTGGCATCGGGGCGACGCCAGTGGCAAATTGATCGACGCTGGCCGCCGGCTGCATAGAGCGATGCCTGGCGACCAGCCTTGTTCCGCCATCAGGCGTGAATGTATTGAGTATCTTAGTCGGCCTTGACGATATGCCAGACTTCGCCGACGCCGTCGCCGGTCACATCGCCGGGCTTCTCGTCCTTGATGAAGGTGTAGACCGGCTTGCCGTCATAGGCCCACATCTTGGTGCCGTCGGTGCGGTCGACAACGGTCCATTCGTCGTCCGCCTTGGCGCCGGCTTCGGCTTTCAGCGGCGGCCAGTTGGTGGCGCATTTGTCGTAGCAATTGCTCTTGCCCTTCTCGTCCTTGTCATAGGTGTAGAGCGTCATGCCATTGGCGTCGGTGTAGATCTTGGTGCCATTGACCTCGGCTTCCTTCCACGCGTCGGCGGCGAAGGATGCGGCGGTGCTGAGCAGAAGCGCTGCCAGTCCTGCGGTTATGGTTTTCATGGAAATCTCCCTGACTGGTATCTGGAGACGCGCGGGAAATCGCGGCCTCGCTGTGTCAACGCCCAGGGG
>NZ_RZPH01001849.1:0-203 GCF_004022825.1 Mesorhizobium sp. M7A.F.Ca.CA.004.04.2.1 | reverse complement strand
TGACTGGAGGTCAGAAAATGAACATCAAGAGCCTTCTCCTCGGCTCCGCTGCGGCCCTGATCGCAGTTTCCGGTGCGCGCGCCGCCGACGCCGTCGTCGTCGCCGAGCCGGAACCCGCTGAATACGTCAAGATCTGCGACGTCTACGGCGCTGGCTACTTCTACATCCCCGGCACCGAAACCTGCCTGCGCATCGGCGGCTAT
>NZ_RZPH01001848.1:0-379 GCF_004022825.1 Mesorhizobium sp. M7A.F.Ca.CA.004.04.2.1 | reverse complement strand
TTCACGCGAACCTTGACGTTCGCATCCACAACCCGCTTCACGGGCACAAGGATCTTCATTTGCCTGTCACCTCTTCACGCTAGTTGGGCGCGCTATAACAGCCTGCGCCCGTTCTGAGTTGTCGAAAGCCGACATTCCTGACTGAAGTTTGGCCGGATGGAATTCCGGCCGGATGGAAATTCTGGTCTTTGCCCGCCTTAGGTTGCGGCGGTGACGTTTCCGTAGTTGCGGCAACCCTGCACGTCAATACGCTGCAAGCGGCTCAAATCGGTTCAGTCCGAACTGGAAGTGTTTCCTCGCCCCCCGCGCGGCGTCGCGGCGGGCGGGGCGGGGATCAGCGGGTCCGTGGCAACCCGCGGGTGGGCGGGGGGGGGGGGGG
>NZ_RZPH01001847.1:0-380 GCF_004022825.1 Mesorhizobium sp. M7A.F.Ca.CA.004.04.2.1 | reverse complement strand
GGGCAGGAGCTACGCCGCCGTCGCGGCGTAGCCAAGCTCACTAGGCGTTAGCTTTGCGGTTCTTCTTGGCGCCTTGCGCCATAACGGAAACATGGTCCCACTTGTCCCATGTGGCGAGTCGGTTGGCGTATTCCTGGCGTATCATCGGCAGGCCGCCGTCGCCGAAGAACACCCTGAGCGGTGGCTCGGCGGCGTCGACAATGGCCAGCATCGCCGGCCCGGTGGCCTCTGGATCGCCGGCAACGGAATTGGCGCGGCGCTCTGCCATCTTCGCACGGGCGGGCGCATAGGCCTCGATCGGCTGAGAGATCTTGGCCGACGGGCCGGCCCAGTCGGTGGAGAAGCCGCCCGGTTCGACCAGCGTCACATGGATGCCGAAT
>NZ_RZPH01001846.1:0-380 GCF_004022825.1 Mesorhizobium sp. M7A.F.Ca.CA.004.04.2.1 | reverse complement strand
GCAACACCGTCATCAACAACGGCAATCTGATGATCGGCAATGGCGGCACCACCGGCAACGCCGGCGCCGTCGGCGATCGCCCCGCCCATGATGTTGAGCGCGGTATTGGTGCCGCCGAGCGCGATGGTGCGCGGGCCGCTGCCGGAATAGGTAACCGCGGCCGTGTTGCTGAAGACGACGGCGCCCGTGCCTGAGGATTCGATGAAGCTGGTGCCGGCCGAGAGCGTGAACAGCCGGTCAGTCGTGTCGCCGCTACCGGTGTAGCGCAACGTCGAGCCGTTGCCGATCACCAGATTGGCCGCCGCGTTGGACGAGGCGCCGATGCTGCTTGCCTGGCCGCCATTCGCCAGCTTGCTGACGCCGAGCACACCGCCATTGAT
>NZ_RZPH01001845.1:0-381 GCF_004022825.1 Mesorhizobium sp. M7A.F.Ca.CA.004.04.2.1 | reverse complement strand
CCCACTTGCCGCCCATCTCCGGGCCGACCGGCATGTGGTAGATGAAGGCGCCGCCGCCGGGCACGCAGTCCACCGTGCCGCGTTCCACCTTGAAGCATTCCCGGTCGGGAGGCGGTGGCCGCTTATCACAGTTGGTGAGGTCGATCTTGATCGAGGTCTTGGCCCCGGTCTTGTAGTTGCCATCGTCGGGCTTGCCCGGATCCTGCGACGGGATGATGGTCCCGGGGCCGGCTCCGTTGCTGACCTTGATCACACCCTGGTTGTCGATCACGGTCGGCGAAGGAAACGCCGCATGGTCGATCTTGGCCGTGATCTGGAAGTTGATGACGCGTTCATTGGCGGCACCGGCGCCGTCGAGATCAGCGGCGGAGAGGCGGGAAT
>NZ_RZPH01001844.1:0-385 GCF_004022825.1 Mesorhizobium sp. M7A.F.Ca.CA.004.04.2.1 | reverse complement strand
CGATGATCGTATCGGGATGCGCTTTCTGGATATCACCCAACGGCCCGCCGATGAGGCCTTCGCCGAACGGGCAGGGCACGGTCGCCGAAAGCATCTTCGTGCCGGCCTTCAGCGTCGGCACGACATTGTCGAGCATGGCCTGGAAAATCGATGGCACGCCGGCCATGACGTGGACGTTGCCGATGCGGAAGCCAGGTGCGACCGACACCGGATTGTCGATGAGATCGGCGCCGCGCGGCATCCGCGCCATGCGCTTGCGGGCCTGCGTATATTCGATGCCACGCGCGGCATAGCTTGCTTCCAGCATCGCATAGGCCCGGGCATCGTATTCGCAAGGCACGCCAAAAGCCTTGGATATGGAATCGGCCGTGATGTCGTCATGCGT
>NZ_RZPH01001843.1:0-387 GCF_004022825.1 Mesorhizobium sp. M7A.F.Ca.CA.004.04.2.1 | reverse complement strand
ATCCTGCGGCGAGCGTGCGACGTTCAGCGGTCCGCGCACGGAAAAGAACTCGCCCTTATGGTCGAGCAAATGCATCTTTTCGGGGTCATGGAAGCGGCCGCCGCTCTGGTCGAACAGCAGCGCGTCCGCATCCCAGCCCCGCCACAGACCTTGCACGATGCCGATACATTCCTCACTGCGACGGCGGAAATCGTCGGGCGAAAATCCCCCGGGCCGGCTGAAATTGGCTGCTTCCCGTGGCGCTTGCGTCATGGTTGCGTTCCAGCCACTGCGGCCATGGCTGATAATGTCGAGCGAGGCGAAACGGCGCGCCAGATTGTATGGCTGGTGGGCGACGGTCGATGCCGCGGCGACGAGCCCGATCCTGCTTGTGACAGTCGCCAATGC
>NZ_RZPH01001842.1:0-388 GCF_004022825.1 Mesorhizobium sp. M7A.F.Ca.CA.004.04.2.1 | reverse complement strand
GTTTCCCAATATGAGCGTCGCCGACAATGTCGCCTTCGGCCTGTCGGTGCGCGGCGAGGCCAGGGCGATCATCGCTACCGAGGTGCAACGCGCGCTCGATCTGGTGCAGCTTGGCAAGCTTGGTGGCCGCCGGCCGCACCAGCTCTCCGGCGGGCAGCGGCAGCGTGTGGCTCTCGCCCGCGCCATCGTCACCAAGCCGCGCGTGCTGCTGCTCGACGAGCCATTGGGTGCGCTCGACAAGGCGTTGCGCGTCGACATGCAGATTGAGCTCAAGCGCATCCAGCGCGAGATCGGCATCACCACGATCTTCGTCACGCACGACCAGGAAGAAGCGCTGACGATGAGCGACCGCATCGGCATATTGCGCGACGGAAGGCTGGTGCAGGAG
>NZ_RZPH01001841.1:0-388 GCF_004022825.1 Mesorhizobium sp. M7A.F.Ca.CA.004.04.2.1 | reverse complement strand
ATGTCTACCGCATCGACGCCCTGCCGGCGCCCGGCATGGAAAAGACGGCATCGAGCTTTGCCCAGGTCGCCGGCGGTGGCTTCAACATGATGGTGGCGGCCAGCCGCACCGGCAGGCAGGTGGTGTTCGGCGGCCAACTCGGCAGCGGGCCCAATGGCGATTTCCTGCGCGCTGCTTTCATAGCCGAGGGTATCGAGACACTGACGCCGCCATCGCCCGTGATGGACAGCGGCAACTGCGTCGCCATGATCTCGAGCGACGCCGAACGCACCTTCGTGTCGTGGCCTGGTGCGGAGAGCGTTCTCAGCCTCGACATGATGGCGCCGGTCGCGGTGGCGCCGGGAGACTGGGTGTTCACCTCCGGCTACACGCTGAGCTACCCTAAGAG
>NZ_RZPH01000183.1:0-7805 GCF_004022825.1 Mesorhizobium sp. M7A.F.Ca.CA.004.04.2.1 | reverse complement strand
ATCTTCCGTTCTGGGCTCGGGCGATCTCGTTGACGACCGGTGGCGAGGACCGCGACCTTCTATTTGCAGTGATCGCTGGCGCGGTATGGACACACGGCCAAGCTGCCTATGCTCTGTTTCGCGACGGTTTTCGTCGAGCGGGGGGCTCAAGTGATGCGCTGCGAAATCTCGACGGAATGGTAGGCGATCTCTTCGCGCAACGGACTTCTAGTAGTAAGGGTGGCGTCACCACACGACTTCTTCGCGAACATCACTACGACAGTGTAGTCGAGGAGCCAACCAATCCCTAGAAGGGGAATCTACGAGGCGACGATTAAAGGTCTTTTTGGCGATGGCTAAGACTACCGCATTCAGATTCGCGATCGCGGACGCCAAGCCCCGGTCCGAATGCTGGTCGTTTTTTGTCAACCACAATGACGTCTACCTAACGAGTAACGCATATAGGCGCATGCTTAAACTCAGCCTTCACCAAAGTGGTGTTTGTCAGGTCGCGCTGTTGGAAGGGTTTTTCGCGCAACACTTGGAATGGCGGGAGGACGGTCCCGATTTTCGTTCGATATTGCGGTGGCAACGTCTCTCGACACAAGAGGACCGGGGGCAGGTTGCCGCCTCAATCCTGTTTGCGTCCGACGGTTTCTGGCCTGAACAGGAAGCCATACCAAATACGAAACAATACACGGCATTGGCACCGCCTCCCCACATGTGCGGGCGGATGGTGAATGTCGTCTACAGCCGCGAGGATCCAAATCGAATAGCCAAGCTTGGAGTATGGACCGACGAACTGCTCTTCTCTACTCAGCTCCCGAGCGGCGAATTCGTTTGCCTTATGCAGTCTATCGAACCATTGCCGGAGGACTTTTTCGCCTTTGCACCCGTTTTGAGTCCATACAGCATTACACTCGGCATCGATGAGAACGAAATGGACGATGCGCGAGGCATATCATGCTTCGATTGTGCGCAACTTTTTGAAGGGCATGGCTGCATCCGCTCGCTTCACAATATGCGCTTGATGTCGGTTGCCGTGGCGAATGAATAGCTTTCGGCTACCTCTAAGGCGGTCCGATAGAGAATCCTGGTATGGCATGGCTTTCCGAAGCAAGAAGACGCTCGAGAAACTAGACGACAGCAGCTTCGTCCCGCAGCCCGGACCTCCGTTGAGCAAGTGGCAAAGGTCTGCTTCCCGCCTAATTCGACATTTTGTCGAAGAGAAGGATGTCTGCTTCCGGGCTGGTCGAGCACGACCATACACGGCCGACTTGCGGCGCAAAGCTGCCGTTCAAGCATGGTACTTGGGAGTTCGTGTCGGCGCGCTATCAGACACAATGTACCAGAAGTCGATCCCTTCAGAGCTATCTAAAAACCGAATCTAGTATCCTGCCTTATCCATGAGCACTCGCAATTCGGGCTGAGGAGCGACCCAGAAAGTTCGAAAAGCTTCCAGGAACCCCAGGGGAGTTGGAGGCGGATCGTACGTTGCGGCCCATAGATATGGCAGCGAACGCCGCAATGAAGCGGCTGTCATCGTCGGCAAAAGAGGGTCCAAATCGGACTGTCGGCGGCTCCGTCGTGCGAACGAAAAATGACGAGAAGCAGAACTTTCGTGTGCGGTTTTTGCACACAACATATCGTAACTAGCTGATATTGCTTATCTATCGGCCCTGTCCATCATCGCCACGGGTCGCGATTTTCTACCGCACGGCATCGAACGCACCTTGCTCACGCTGCATGCCGGCGATAGCAAAAGAACGCGCCCTCAATAGTGGGTCTTGCGATGTAGCGGTCTCCCGACTCGAACCCCCGCAGCCGCGGTCTGCTATCCTATTTTCACGCCGTTACCGCCGTTTGTCGCATTGGCCGGACAGATCCATTCCAAGCATAGCAAGGAAAGGGTAGCGTGATTGCTTCTTAGGTGAATGCTCCACTGTCGCGGAACTCAGCCCGCGAGGCGATGTGCAGCGAGAAAAGCAATGAAACGCGCACTTGGCGGGCTCCTGCTGTTCGGCATTAATCGAGAACAGGCAGCGGTAGCTATCGGCGTCAGTCCAACGACGTTCGACCAGATGGTCGCGGATGGCCGTATGCCACAACCGCGGATGCCCAGCAAAGAGCGCTATGTCTGGGATGTGGAGGAACTGGCAGAGGCATTCGGGCGGCTACCACACCGCAACAACAAACTTGACGGCGTGTCCTCCAGCGATAATCCTTGGGATCGCAGATGATGGACGTGGCGAGCACCATGGTGAAATTCAATCTGAAAGGCGTTGTCGAAGACAGGGATCGGCACGGCAATATCCGGCTGTACTTCCGGGCACCGGGTAGAAAAAAGATCCGTCTGCGAGAAAAGCCAGGTTCAGCCGAGTTCCACGAAGAAGTGCGCTGCGCGCGAGATGGCGTTCCCTATGCTTCGGCTCAGAATGTGGTCGGGCCTGTAGTGAGGCCAGTTGCCCCTCGCGGCAGTCTGATGTGGCTTTGCCAGGAGTATTTCCGGCGCGGTGGCGCAGAGGTCGGCGAAGGCACGATGCTTCGACGACGAACAATACTCGAAGGCGTTGCAAACTGCCTCACCCGCTGAGCGGGCCAGTCAATCCGGACTTCTCGACGAAGGGTTCATTACCGTTCGCGGCCATGAAGCGGGCTCACGTCAAGGAGCTCCGTGATACCCGGTCAGACGCTCCGGGGGCAGCCAACAATATTACAAAAGCCATTAGCGCAATGTTCGCTTGGGCCAAGGATGCCGAGATGGTCGAGGTCAATCCGGCAAACGGAATAAAGCGCCTGACTTCCGGCAATGGCGAAGGTTTCCACACCTGGGAAGTGTCGGAGATCGTCCAGTATGAGAAACGACATGCGCGCGGCACTATGGCTCGTATGGCGCTGGCGATTTTCATGTTCACGGGTTTGCGACTGTCCGATGCCGCAATCTTCGGCAGACAACACATTACCCAGGTTCGCAACAAGGATACCGGGATCTGGGAGAAGTGGATCAGGATCAAGCCTGGCAAGACCGACAAGAGCAAGGTGCGCAAGGAAGCGATTGTTGTCGAACTGCCTCTGCTCCCAGAACTCGAGGATGAGCTTTCCTTCGCCCCGGCCGGCAACCTGACATTCCTCGTCACCGAGTATGGTCGGCCTTTCTCGGAAAACGGCCTTGGTAACAAGATGCGCCAATGGTGCGACGAAGCGGGGCTCCCGGGCTGCAGCGCCCACGGGGTCCGCAAGGCAGGCGCCACCGTTGCCGCAGAAAACAGAGCCACACATGAACAGCTGAAGGCGATTTACGGCTGGACGACCTATCAGCAGCCTGATCATTACATCCGCAAGGCACGCCGCCGGATAGTGGCGCAGTCTGCCCGGACCCTTCTGGTATTCGATCGAAACGAGAACGAAAATGTCCCACTTTTGGCGGGGGTGGAAGAGAGTGGGACAAAAAAGTACAAAAAACCCAATTAATCAACGGCTTCGAAAGCTAATGGTGGGCCCGGAGGGACTCGAACCCCCAACCAAGCGGTTATGAGCCGCCGGCTCTAACCATTGAGCTACAGGCCCCACGCGGGCTGGATTAATGTTTTTCGCATCGCGGCACAAGGCTTTCCCCGACGGGCTTCCGCAGATCGCCCAAATCAACCCATAATCACGCTCTACGCGACCCCTTGCGACTTGATCGCAGACCAAGGAGATTTTCATGACCAGACATCTTTTGCTTCTCGCGCTCGCCACTGCAATCGCTTTTCCGGCGATGGCTGGAGCCGCCGATCTGCCGACGCCGCCCCGCATCATCGTGTCGGGCGAAGGCGAAGCAACCGTAGCCCCCGATCTGGCGGTCCTGACGCTGAGCGTCATGCGCGAGGCCAAAACGGCGCGCGCCGCGCTCGATGCCAACAATGACGCCATGGCCGCCGTGATCGCGGCGATGAAGTCCGCCGGCATCAAGGACCGCGATCTGCAGACCGCTGGCATCCAGATCAACCCGCGCTACAACTACACCAACAAGCCGGACGGCAGTCAGGAAGCCGAACTCGTCGCCTACCAGGTGACCAACACGCTTTCGGTGCGGGTGCGCGACGTCGACAAGACAGGCGAGGTCCTCGACAAGGCGGTGTCGCTGGGCGTCAATCAGGGCGGCGGCATTGCCTTCACCAATGACAACCCGGCAGCCACGGTCACCGAGGCGCGCAAGAAGGCGGTCGCCGACGCCATGGCCAAGGCCAAGACGCTGGCCGAAGCCGCCGGCGTCAGCCTGGGCCGGGTGCTCGAGATCACAGACCAGAACATCAGGCCGGCGCCGATGCCGATCAATGCCAAAGCCTTCGATGCCGCGGCCGGCGCGGCTCCGGTACAGGCCGGTGAGAACGCCTACAATGTGCAGGTCACCGTCACCTTCGAACTGAAATAAGCGGCTCTGACGATCCGTGGCTGAGCCTGGCCACGGCAATCATCAACCAATGGCGTGCATGAAAAACCCGCGGGATTGCTCCCGCGGGTTTTTTCGAGCCACACCCTTCAAACGGAAAAGGGCTCGGCTAGTCCAGACCAATCTTCGCAGAAGATCGCGTCTCCCGGCTGATCTTCGCAGAAGATCAGCCTCTAGGGTCCGCCAAACCCAAGCTTAGCGATAGATGACCGGGCAGCCGCGCTCATTGGCGAACACGACGACGACGCGGTCGCCATCCTGGCGGCCCGCCACTTTCACCGTACGACGGCTGACGTCGACGATCCGGACGCGGTGGAGGCCCATGCGTTCGGCCTTGTCGAGGGCGCGGTCCGGCGAGCAGCCACGGCGCCAGTTGCCACGGCGCTCGTCACGGCGATGGCGATAACCGTCGTCACCGGTATAGACGCCAAAACGCGGGTCGTTGTTGTTGCCGAAGCCGAGATAGAGGCTGTCGGCGTGAGCAGGAACGGCCGCCAGCGTGCCGAGACCGACCAGGGCCGAAAGGGCTGCCGTCTTGATCGTGTTGAACATCGTCTTCTCTCCTTTTTGCGGGCCTTCGCCCCTTGTGAACCGATGAGGGGAGAATGCGCTTGCCTGTCTGAACTCTTTACGAACCTGCCGTTCATCTCCGGTTCATATGGCGGGAAAAGGAAAGTCCCCGCCATTCGCCATCGTCCCCAGCCCTCGGTGAAGGCCAGAACGCCTGACTCGGCGCCCGGTTCCGACCCCGCGGATTGGCCGAATGTCTTCAAACGCGAGGCTCTTGCTCACCGCCGCTGGTCCTACGGCTCCTCGTCCAGTACATAGTCAAAATAGTCTTCCGGCTCGGCAAGATCGGTTTCGCTCGCCTTGACCCGGCCGCGCATCGAGATGCCGGCTTCATGCACGGTCTCGGCGCTGCCCGACACCAGCCGGTGCCACCAGTAGAGGTCGCAGCCCTCGGCCACCAGCCGATAGGCGCAGGTGCTGGGCAGCCAGCTGATGGTTCGCACATTCTGTGGCGTCAGCCCGACGCAGTCGGGAACGCGCGCCAGCCGGTTGACGTAGTCCGAACAGCGGCAGGTCTCGGCATCGAACAGCCGACAGCCGACGCTGGTCCAGTATATCTCGCCGGTGTCCTCGTCCTCAAGCTTCGAAAGGCAGCATTTACCGCAGCCGTCGCACAGCGATTCCCACTCGGCCGGGCTCATCGCCTCCAGCGCCTTGGTTTTCCAGAATGGCGTTTCCATTTCCGGGATGTGGCCCCAGCCGCGGGCAAGGTCAAGCGCGGCAATGGTCGCAATTGCGGCTATCGCCAGGTGAATGACATGAAGTTGCCTTCAAAAGGTCGGTCAATCGCCCCGTACGGCCTCTATCCGTGCCAGACTGGAACCAATCGGCACAAGATCGGTTTCGGCAAGGATGGGACCCCACAAGGAGAATTTCGATGAAACGCCAACCACGGATTCTGGCAGGCACGGCACTCGGCCTGCTTATGGCATCCGCGCCGTTGGGCGCGTTCCCGCTTCAGGGAAGTGTCGCGTCCGGCCTTGCCCAGCGCACGGCAGCCCCATTCATCCTGGCGCAAGCAGCATGCGCCGAAGGCGAAGCCTGCGCACAACAGCAGCAGGCGGAACCCGAACAGAAGCGCGAGCGCAAGAAGGCCGAGCCTGAACAGCAGGCCGCGCCTGCCCAGAGCGAACAGCCCGCCGAGGAACAGCAGCCGCGCAGGAAGAAGCGCGACCAGCAGCAGCAGACCGAGCAGGCGCCGGCCGAACAGGCCGCGCCAGCCGAGGAACAGCAGCCGCGCAGGAAGAAGCGCGACCAGCAGCAGCAAACCGAGCAGGCTCCGGCCAACCAGGCGGAACCGGCCAACGACAATCAGCCCGGCGAGCAGGCCAAGCCGCGCAAGAAGAACAGGCAGGACCAGCAGGCCCAACCTGAAGTCGCCCCGGCACCGAAAGAGGCTCCCGCTGGAGAGGCGACGGTCCCTGCCGGCGAACAGCCCGCGGCCCAGGGCGAGCAGCCCCAGGACACGACGAAGAAGCGTGTCAGGAAACCTGTTGGCGAGCAGCCGGCCACAGCCGAACAGCCAGCCACCGGCGAACAACCGGCCAATGGTCAGACGGCAGCACCGGCACAGGGCGAAAACCCGGTGCAAGGCGAAGCACCGGCCGATCCAAACGCCGCTCCCATCCTGGACAGCCAGAAGGACGCCGAGCGCAGGGGCGGCCGCAAGCAGGGCGACAAGATCGTCCCCCAGGATGGCGAGCAGCAGAATGGCGGGCAAAATGCCCAGCATGGTGGCGATCAGGGCCGCAAGCCGGTGGCTGCTCCCATCGACCAAGGTCCGCCGCCCACCGACGACAGGGCCGCACAACAGGAGATCAAGCCCGAGAAGATCGCGCCGGTGACCGAGGAAAAGGGCACGCGCGTAGAGCGTGCGCCCGATGAGAACGTCCGTGACCGCCGGCGTCCGAAAGGCGTCGACGTCGTCAGGGAGCTCGGCGACCGCGTCATCCTGCAGTTCAACAACCAGACATTCGTCGAGAGCAATGACGCCCCGCGCATGACCCGCGGCGCCAGGAACGTCTATTATGAGGATCTCTCGGGCGACCGCACCCGGGAAATCGTCGAGCGCGACAACGGTGTCCAGATCGTCACCATCCGCAACCGCTATGGCGACGTCATCCAGCGTTCGCGCATTGCGCCGGATGGACGCGAATATGTGCTGAGCTATGTCGACGAGCGGCACTATCAGGATGAGAGCGACTGGCGCGATCCAGGCGATGACCTGCCGCCGATGCGGCTGACAATCCCGCGCGAGGAGTACATTCTGGACTCCGAGGATGTCGAAGATCCGGACGACTACTACACCTTCCTCGAACAGCCACCGGTGGAGAAGGTCCAGCGCCTCTACTCGATCGACGAGGTCAAACGTTCGGCCCGCGTGCGCGACATCGCACGGCGCGTCGATCTCGACACGCTCAACTTCGAATTCGGCTCGGCCTCGATCTCCGACACCGAGGTGCAGAAGCTCGAGGGCGTCGCCACCGCCATGGAGAAGCTGTTGAAAAAGAACCCGGCCGAGACCTTCCTGATCGAAGGTCATACCGACGCGGTCGGCACACCGGAGGCTAACCTGGCCCTTTCCGATCGCCGCGCGGAATCAGTGGCGGAAGCGCTCACCAACGCCTTCGGCATCCCGCCGGAAAACCTGACGACGCAGGGCTATGGCGAGGAGTATCTGAAGGTCAACACGTCGGCGCCGAACCGCGAGAACCGGCGCGTCGGCATTCGCCGCATCACCTCGCTGGTGGCACCGGTCGCCAGCAACAATTAGGTCATGATTTCAAAACCATGACCCGGTTTGTGGAATCGGCACGAGAAGCAC
>NZ_RZPH01001840.1:0-390 GCF_004022825.1 Mesorhizobium sp. M7A.F.Ca.CA.004.04.2.1 | reverse complement strand
GTCACCATCGGCGAGCCGCTGCAGACATAATCGATCGTCATCCTCGACGCATCGCTGCCGCAGCTTGACGAGCCCGGCGAACTGGGCGAGATCGGCATTGCCGGCATCGGGATCGCGGTCGGCTATCTCAACAGGCCCGACCTGACCGAGCAGAAATTCATCGCCGATTTCGTCGGCCTGCCGAACAATCCGTCCAGGCGCATCTACCGGACCGGCGACCTTGGCCGCATCAACGACCAAAGCGAGATCGAGTATAACGGCCGCATCGACACCCAGGTGAAGAGCCGCGGCTACCGCATCGAGCTCGGCGAGATCGAGGCGGTGCTGCTCGACCAGCCCGAGGTCGCCCAGGCTGCGGTCACCACCTGGGAGATCGAGCCCGGCCGCGTC
>NZ_RZPH01001839.1:0-394 GCF_004022825.1 Mesorhizobium sp. M7A.F.Ca.CA.004.04.2.1 | reverse complement strand
TCGCTGCTGTGGGTCGGCTGGTTTGGCTTCAACGCCGGTTCGAATCTTGAAGCGAACGCCTATGCGGTGCTGGCCATGATCAATACCTTCGTCGCCACGGCGGCGGCGGCGGTCACCTGGATCGTGCTTGAATCGCTGCTGCGCGGCAAAGCCTCCATGCTTGGTGCCGTTTCGGGTGCGGTGACCGGCCTCGTCGCCGTCACGCCCGCTGCCGGCTTTGCCGGCCCGATGGGCGCCATCGTGCTCGGCATCGTCGCCACCTTCGTCTGCTACTTCTTCGTCTCGGTGGTGAAGAACACGTTCGACTACGACGACAGCCTTGATGTCTTCGGCGTCCACTGCATCGGCGGCATCATCGGCGCGCTCGGCACAGGCATCCTGGTCAATCCTGCCC
>NZ_RZPH01001838.1:0-397 GCF_004022825.1 Mesorhizobium sp. M7A.F.Ca.CA.004.04.2.1 | reverse complement strand
ATCGTGTCTCGATCGACGCCGAGCTTGCCGACGGCAGCCGCACGATCTTCGTCTACGACATCACCGAGCGACGCCTGATCGGCCGCTTTGCGATCCGCAACAAGTGACCGAGCCGCAACGATGAACGGCAGCAGGCCAATGAGCAAGCCTCAGGCATGAGCGGGTTCGCCGAGCATCGCCGCATCGCCACGGTCGCCCTGGTCGTCGCCAATTATGACGAGGCGATTGCCTGGTATGTCGAGCGGCTGGGCTTCCTGCTCGTCGAAGATGTCGATCTCGGCGGCGGCAAGCGCTGGATCACGGTCGCGCCGGCCAACGGGCAGGGCGCCAGGCTGCTTCTGGCGGAAGCGTCCGACGAGGCGCAAAGGCGGAGCATCGGCAACCAGACCGGCGGGCG
>NZ_RZPH01001837.1:0-400 GCF_004022825.1 Mesorhizobium sp. M7A.F.Ca.CA.004.04.2.1 | reverse complement strand
GAACTGGTTGGCGCGGCTGTCCAGTTCCCGATAGGTCCAGACACGCCCGTCCGAGATCACCGCCGGCAGCGCTGCAAACATGTCGGCGAGCTGTTCGAAGACGGTGTCGAGCCGCTCGCCGGGCAGGCCTTGCCGGGCAAAGTCGGCGCCCGTCAGGATTTGCCCGCGCCTGGCTGTCGCGGGGGCCGTTCTTATCGGCGCGTCGACACTTGCCAGGCCGCTTTCCAGCCCCGATCGTTCCGCGTCCAGTTCGGCGATGTCGACACCGTGATCCATTTCCATACTTTCCCGTCCAGGCCGGGCATCGCCCGGCACGGCCATTTTTCCAGTTGTTGTGGGATGCTTATGCCATCCGATCTTTTCGGCAGTTTTTCCGAACTGTTGAATATTGTTTCTGAAC
>NZ_RZPH01001836.1:0-400 GCF_004022825.1 Mesorhizobium sp. M7A.F.Ca.CA.004.04.2.1 | reverse complement strand
CCTTGGTGATGACGATGCGGCCGATCTCGGGCATGAAGCCGCATTTCTCGGCGACCGGAATGAACTCGCCGGGCGGGATCATGCCGCGCTCCGCATGGTTCCAGCGCACCAGCGCCTCGATGCCGCTGATCGTGCCGTGGGTCAGTGAGACCTGCGGCTGGAAATAGACCTGGAACGCCCGCTCGGCGATGGCAACCTTGATGTCGTGCTCGAGCTGCTTGCGATAGTCGAGTTCGCGGCGCAGCTCCTCGGAGAAGAAGGAGAAGTTGCCGCCGCCAAGCCTCTTGGCGGAGTAAAGCGCCAGATCGGCGTGGACCAGCAAATCCCCGGCATTGTCGGCGTCGATCGGATAGACCGCGATGCCGGCGCTGGCGCCTGGGAGAATGGTCGTGCCCTGGAA
>NZ_RZPH01001835.1:0-401 GCF_004022825.1 Mesorhizobium sp. M7A.F.Ca.CA.004.04.2.1 | reverse complement strand
GTGCAGCTGGTCTATGTCGACATCGGTCGCGCCGACCTGCCGCTGGTGACCAAGCTGCCCGGCAATGTCGAGGTCAAGCGCGGTTCGACATTGCGGCTGAGCGCCAATGGCGAGGACCTGCATCTCTTCGACGCTGACGGACGGTCGTTTGCCCTTCATGAGGCTGAAGCGAAGGCGGCCTGAGGCAGAACCGCGTCTTGGACAAAAAAGAGCAGCGGGCCAGGCCCGCCGCTCTTTTTTTGAAGATCAGCTTCGACTGTTAACGGCCGAAGAGATTCCGGTCGCTGCCCTGAGGAGCGGACTTCTCTACGTCGCCCGACGAATTGAGCAGCTTCTCGACGAGGCCACCGCTGTTGCGGACCGAGCTCGTATGCGCGCTGTCAACCGAAGTAACCGCAGGC
>NZ_RZPH01001834.1:0-402 GCF_004022825.1 Mesorhizobium sp. M7A.F.Ca.CA.004.04.2.1 | reverse complement strand
TCCTCGAGCAGCAGCCCGACGACGCGGTGCCGCGTTTCCAGTACGAGGACCACATTGCCGCCCTGCTCAACGACCGCGCCTGGCCCGATTCGACGCGCGCCATTTCGGAACTGCGGCTGACCATCGAATATGAATCGGCCTCCGGCTGGAGCCGCATGTTTTCCTCGGGCAGACTGTCGGTCGATATTGTCGACTATCCCGGCGAATGGCTGCTCGATCTGCCGCTGCTCGGCAAGTCCTTCGCCGATTTTTCGCAGGAAGCCTTCGAAATGGCCGTTCTGCCGGTGCGCGAGGACCTGTCGCAGAGCTGGCGGGCGTTGTCGGCCGGGATCGATCCGAACGCCGATGCCGACGAGATGACGGCGCGCCGGCTAGCCGAGAACTTCGCCGCCTATCTGAAGG
>NZ_RZPH01001833.1:0-406 GCF_004022825.1 Mesorhizobium sp. M7A.F.Ca.CA.004.04.2.1 | reverse complement strand
GGCCCGCTCGATTCTGCGGCGCAGGATGTATTCGTGAGGACGAAGACTGGTCGCCATCCTGAATCGCGCGGCGAAATACATCCGGCTGAGGCCTGCCGCCCGAGCGAGATCCGCCAGCGAAATGGCTTCACCGATATGCTCGTCAACGTAAGCCATCACCCGCTTCAGCCTCCATTTCTGCAGTGCGCCGTGGTTGGCCTCCTGCTGGACCTCGGACGGCGATCGCAGCCAGAGCCAGCGGGCTAGGATGGCGTGGAGGATGGCGTCTCCGTGGACCCCATCAACTCCCTCCGGCCTAACAGCCTGCTCGAACTGGGAAAGTAGCCGCTCGATGACCGGATCAAAAGGCATCCCGTGGGACGCCACAGTTCTCGTGAAACCTGCCTCATCACTAGCGCAGCCCGAG
>NZ_RZPH01001832.1:0-406 GCF_004022825.1 Mesorhizobium sp. M7A.F.Ca.CA.004.04.2.1 | reverse complement strand
GAAGTCTGGGGTTTTTGGGCCGATCGCGGCGCCACAATCATCCAGACGGACGAGCCGAAGGCAGCCATCGTATGGCTGACGGCGAATGGTTTTCGCGTGCCTTATGCCAATGAGGCGCGGCCGGCCGAGCCGGCGAATACGGCGAGTATCAACTAGAGGCTCGCCGCTGGAACAGCGATCTCCCCCCTTGAGGGGGAGATGGCCGGCAGGCCAGAGGGGGTCGCCGCGCACAGAGCGCCAACCTTCATCTGCCGCAGGAGGTCGCGCCCGGTCGTGCCGACCCCCTCTGTCGCCTTTGGCGACATCTCCCCCTCAAAGGGGGAAACTGGTCGCGCCTTACGCCGCCTTGGCCATCCCATCCAACTCCTGAAGCACATCCCCTGAAAGCTTGAGTTCAGCCGCAGCG
>NZ_RZPH01001831.1:0-407 GCF_004022825.1 Mesorhizobium sp. M7A.F.Ca.CA.004.04.2.1 | reverse complement strand
CGACACCACGGTCGACAAGACCACAAAGGTCTCGTCGGTTCCCAAGGAGAAGAACATCCACGCCAAGCTCGGTCGGCTGAACTCGCTTCAGCGCAACATCAACGCCTATATGAACTCGAAGAGCAAGAAGTTCGCTGCCATCCAGGCCTTCGTGACGCAGTCCGCCAAAGCCAAGGTTGCTCAGGCCGCCGCTGAAGCGGCCCAGGAGAAGCTGGATGCGCTGAATTCTCAGTTGACCGCGCTGACGTCGCTGACGCCCGAGCAGATTGCGGCCATGACGCCCGAAGATCAGGCGGCCTTGCCTGGGAGGATAACGGATCTGGAGGCCGAAATCACTGCCCAGGAGGCAGAGGTCACCGCCGCCAATGAGGCGGCTGCCGCGGCAGAGGTCGGCACCGATGATGCAT
>NZ_RZPH01000182.1:0-7854 GCF_004022825.1 Mesorhizobium sp. M7A.F.Ca.CA.004.04.2.1 | reverse complement strand
GCGCTGTGTTTTCCGTATTCCGCCGCACCAGCGAAGTGCCGCTGTTCCAGATCGTCAAGGATCCGAAACTGGCCCGCAAGCAGGGCGCTTTTGCCGTCATCGCCGCCGGCGGCCGCATCTTGAAGCGTGGTCAGGAACTTGGCCGCGTGCTTGGTGTGTTCGACAGCAAGCTGAAGCTGGTCGAAGCCTGAGCTGGGGAATTAGAGCAGGGGAATTGAAGAGCTGGAGAATTGATTAATTGATGAAAAGGCACTCGGCGCCTGACGCTATCTTCTTCAATTCTTCAATTCTTCAATTCTTCAGTTCCCCCTAAGGCGAAACTTCCGCTCCGGCAGCGATTCGGGATCGGGCGGCAGCGTCGCACCGCCATTCAGCGACAGCTGCATGAACACCGTGTCCAGCCAGCGCCCATGCTTGTAGCCGGAACCTTCAAGGCGTCCCGAATGGCGAAAGCCGAGCTTTTCGTGCAACCGCACCGAGGCGCTGTCGGGACGGCCATCGCCGATCACCGCGATGATCTGGCGAAAGCCCGCCGTCGTCACTGCCTCGATCAGGCTTTGCATCAGCTTGAGCCCGACGCCCTGGCCCTTGGCCTCGGGCGCGACATAGACCGAATCCTCGACGATGAAGCGATAGGCCGGGCGTGGCCGGAAGGCGCCGGCATAGGCGTAGCCGAGAACGGTCCCGTCCTTCTCCGCCACCAGGTAAGGAAAGCCGCCGGCCGTCAGGCTGTCGAATCGAACACCCATCTCCGCACGGCTCGGCGGCTCCAGCTCATAGCTCGCCGTGCCTTGGGTCACCGCATCGGCATAGATGTCCGTGACGCTGTCGAGGTCGGCCACCGTGGCAGGCCGGATCGCAATATTGCTCATTGTTTATGCATGCCGTTTCTCTGCTCGCAATAACAGCAAAGGCCAAGACAAAAGAAAAGGGCGGCCGTTGGGCCGCCCTTCCGGAAGTTGATGGTCCAATGCCGCTTTAGCGGCGGTCGCCCATGAACTGCAGCAGGAACATGAACAGGTTGATGAAGTCGAGATAGAGCGTCAGAGCGCCCATGATCGCCTTGCGGCCGGCGACGTCGGAAGTGTCGCCCTCGAAATACATCTCCTTGATCTTCTGCGTGTCATAGGCGGTCAGGCCCGCGAAGACCAGCACGCCGATCGCCGACACGGCAAAGGACAGCGCCGACGACTGCAGGAAGATATTGATCACCGACGCGATGATGATGCCGAACACGCCCATGATCAGGAACGAGCCCATCGCCGTCAGGTCGCGCTTGGTGGTGTAGCCGAACAGCGACAGCGCACCGAAGGCGGCGGCCGTGGCGAAGAAGGTCTGTGAGATGCTGGCCGTGGTGTAGACCAGGAAGATCGAAGACAGCGACAGGCCGACGAGACCGGCATAGACCCAGAACGTCGTCTGCGCCGCCGAAACGCTCATCGACTGAACGCGGAACGACAGGAACAGCACGGCAGCCAGCGGCGCCAGCATCACCACCCAGCGCAGCGGCGAGCCGAAGATCGCGTAGCCGAAGGAGGTCAGCATCTCGCCGCTTGGCAGCGTCGCGACAGCCGAAGCCGGATCGGTGGTGGTGGCCAGCATGATCGTGCCGATCGCGGCAAGACCAGTGATGAGGAGGCCAAGCCCCATCAGATTGTAGACCCTGATCATATAGGCGCGCAGGCCCTGATCGATGTCGGCACCGACGCTGACGCCGGGCACGGCGCGCGTCTGGTAGTTGCGAATGGGATCAGCCATTGTAGTCCTCTATTGCTTCTGCCCCGTCGGGTGTCAGGTCCTTCCGGACCCAGGCGCCGCTGGCAGGGCTCCAGCATGCCTGTGGCGAAATATGATGGTTATTCGCGTCAAGAACAAGTCCGTAACCGGATGTAACGGTTCGTGACAGGGCGAAGTGCCGATTCTTCGGCTTTTCGGAGGGCTTTCTTACCAAGATTTAATCCAGGATGCCCATTTCCGGGCCTGTCGTCACAAATTGCGCAGCACCGGTGCTGCCTTGTGGCCGAGCACCCGCCAGGTGCCGGCAAGACCAATGCCGACCGTGATCACCAGCGAAAACAGAATGGTCGCCACTGCCACCTCGGGCATGAAATGCGACGGCAATGTCATGATGCGCGCGACGACGAACCAGGCCGCCGCACTGCCCGCCGCCAGCGCGAAGATGGCGGTGGCCAGTCCGATCAGCATGTATTCGAGCGAGAAGGCCGATATCAGCGTCGTGCGTGTCGCCCCCAGCGTCTTCAGCACCACCGCATCATGGATGCGCGCCCGGTTGCCGGCGGCGAGCGCGCCGGCCAGCACCAGCACCGAAGCGATCAGCGCCACGCCGGCCGCGGCTCGGATCGCCGAGCCGAGCTGTCCGACCAGCCGGTTGACGACATCGAGCGCGTCCTTGACCCGCACCGTCGTCACCGCCGGGAAGGCGCGGGTGACGGCGTTGAGGATGCGGGCGTCGTCGGCCGTCGAGGTACTCTTTTCGGTCAGCGTCGCCATCCAGCCATGCGGGGCGCCCGCGAATGTGTTGGGCGAGAACACCATGACGAAATTGATGCCCATCGTCTCCCACTCGACCTGGCGGAAATTGGCGATCCTGGCGGTGACATTGCGTCCCAGCACGTTGACGGTGATGGTATCGCCGAGCTTCAGCCCGATCTCCTTGCCTTCCTGCGCCGAAAACGAAACCAGCGGCTCGCCGCTGTAATTTTCGGGCCACCAACTGCCCTCGGTCAACGTCGCGTTCTCCGGCTGCCGGGTGTCATAGGTCAGGCCGCGGTCGCCCCTCAGCACCCAGGCGCCTTCCGCCGGCACCTTCACCTTGTCGACATCGATACCGTTCAGCGCCATCACCCGGCCGCGCAGCATCGGCACCTTGGCCAGCACACCCTGCGGCGCCTCCTTGCCGATCAGCGCCGAGAACGACGCGACATCGGCGCTCTGGATGTCGACGAAGAAGAAGTTCGGCGCCCGTTCCGGCAGGCTGCCGGAGATCTGCCGCCTGAGATTGCCGTCGATCAGCGCCAGCGTCACCAGCAGCGTCAGGCCGAGCCCCAAGGACAGCACCACCGATGGCGTCAGCGCGCCTGGCCGATGGATGTTGCCGATAGCGAGCCTGAGCGCCACGAAGCGCACGCGCGGGCTCTTCCTGGCCGCCCATTGCACCAGTGCGCAGACCACGCGCAGCACCAGGAAGGCGAAGACGGTAGCGCCGACAAAGATCGAGGCGATGCGCTGGTCGCCGGAAAACAGAATGGCCAGCGCCGCCAGCAACAGCGCGATGCCTATGGCCGCCGCGACATAGGCGGGGCGCGGCAAGCCGCGGCCTTCCAGCCCCATCTCGCGAAACAGCGCGGTTGCCGGCACATCGCGGGCGCGGCCGAGCGGCAGCAACGCGAAAGCCAACGTCACCAGCAGGCCGAACAGCGCCGCCATGCCGAGCGCGCCGGGATAGAAGCCGCCTGCGGCCGGCACCGGAATGACGGATTGCAAGGCCGCACTCGCTGCGAACGGCATCAGCGCGCCGAGCACAAGGCCCAGCACGATACCCAATGCGGCAATGATCAGGATCTGCACCAGATAGACGGCAAAGACGAAGCCGCCCGAAGCGCCCAGGCTCTTGAAGGTGGCGATCACGCCGCGCTTGCCGTCGAGATAGGCGCGCACCGCATTGGCGACGCCCACACCGCCGACCACCAGCGCCGTCAGCCCGACCAGGGTCAGGAACTGAGAGAAACGTTCAATGTTCGACGACAGCGCGGGCGCCGCGTTGCTGCGTGTGCGGATCGACCAGCCTGCTTCGGGGAAATCCGTGGCCGCCTGGTCCTGGACGCCCTTCAGTCGCGCCTCGTCGGCGTCTGCCGGTAGGCGGATCTTGTAGGCATTCTCGACCAGGCTGCCCGGCTGGATCAGTCCAGTGGCCGCCAGCCCGTCCGTCGAGATCATCAGCCTTGGCGCGAAGCCGAAACCGTCGGACACGGCGTCCGGTTCGGCGACCAGCCTGGCGCGCAGTTCGAAAGTGGCGGTACCAAGCTTCAGCCGGTCGCCGATCTTGACGTGCAGCCGCTCGAACAGAAGGTCGGGTGCCGCCGCACCGAAGACGCCGAACTCTTCGCCGAACAGTTCCTGTTTCGACAGTGCCGGCTCGGTCTCCAGCGTGCCATAGAGAGGATAGGCATGGTCGACCGCCTTGGCCTCGACCAGCGCCTGGTCGGATCCGTCGGCCAGACGCGCCATCGAACGCATGCTGGCGGTCCGGGAAACTGTGCCGAGCCCGTCAAGGAAGCTGCGCTCCGCCTGGCTGGCGTCACGCTGATTGATCTCGAAGCGAAGGTCGCCGCCCAGCAGCGTCTGGCCCTGATTTGCGACACCGGCGGTGATCGAACGCGCCACCGAGTTGACGCCGCCGATGGCCGCGACGCCGAGCGCGATGCAGGCGAGAAAGATCAGGAAGCCGGACAGGCCGCCGCGCATCTCGCGCAACGAGAAGCGGACCGCGAGCCTCAACGTCCGGGACAGCGGCATCAGGCCGTCACCTTGACAGGCGCCGGCGCCTCGATCCGGCCCGAGCGCATCGATACCTGGCGCGAACAGCGTGCCGCGAGCGCCGGATCATGGGTCACCAGCACCAGCGTCATGCCGCGCTCGGCCGCCTTGGCAAACAGGAGGTCGGCGACCTGCCGCCCGGTCGCCTGGTCGAGATTGCCGGTCGGCTCGTCGGCGATCAGGATGCGCGGCGACGGCGCCAATGCGCGGGCGATCGCCACGCGCTGCTGCTCGCCGCCCGACAATTCGCCGGGATAGTGGGTGACGCGGTCGCTGAGGCCAACCGCCTCCAGCTCGCGCGCCGCCACCGAAAACGGATCGGCATGGCCGGCCAGCTCCAGCGGCACCGCGACATTTTCGAGCGCCGTCATGTTGGGAATGAGATGGAAGGACTGGAACACGATGCCAATGTTTCGGCCTCGAAACGAAGCAATCTGGTCCTCGCTTTTGCCGTTGAGCAACTCACCAGCGATTCGGACCGTACCCGAATCGACCCTTTCCAGGCCTGCCAGGACCATCAGCAATGTCGACTTGCCGGAGCCCGAAGGCCCGACGATGCCGGTCGCCTCCCGGGTCGCCACATCAAGGCTGACACCCTTCAGCACATGGACCGATGAAGCGCCCTCGCCAAGGGTCAGGGATACATCTTTCAGCGCGATGACGGCTTCTGTCAAAATGAAATCGTCCTATAATCTGGGAAGGCTCTGCTTGCCGGAAGCCGTCGACTGAAGAATTCCTAGCTCATATGGGGCCTGCCGCATGTCTTTCAAACGCAGTATTGCCGCAGGCCTCATGGTTTTCCTCGCCATTTGCGGCGCCATGCCGTCAGCGCGTGCCGAGCCGTTCAAAATCGTCGGCTTCGGCGACAGCCTGACGGCGGGCTATGGCCTTGGGCCTGACCAGGGCTTTACCGACAGGCTGCAGGCTGCCCTTCGCGCCAAAGGCCATGATGTGAGCGTCGCCAATGCCGGCGTTTCCGGCGACACGACGAGCGGTGGCCTGGCGCGGCTCGACTGGTCGGTGCCCGACGGCACGCAACTGGTCATCCTCGAACTCGGCGCCAACGACATGCTGCGCGGCGTTTCGCCCGACATCACCAGGAAGAACCTCGACGAGATGCTGAGCAAGCTGAAGCAGCGCAAGATTGCCGTGCTTCTGGCCGGCATGCGTGCCGCACCCAATCTTGGCCCCGACTACCAGAATGCGTTCGACGCCATTTTTCCGGACCTGGCGAAGAAATACGACGTCGTACTCTACCCGTTCTTTCTCGACGGCGTCGCCGGCCAGCCCGGCATGCAACTCGAGGACGGCCTGCATCCGAGCGTTGAAGGCGTCGACCAGATAGTCGAACGCATCCTGCCGACGGTCGAGAAGGTGATCGCTGCAGTGCCGGGCGATTCCTAGCGGATTGGAACTGTTTCCGCGCAGGGGGCTTTTAACAGGGACTGTGGCCAACAAACCTCTTGCTCCGTTTGACTATCGATGATTCGCTGGGGATGACAGTTCGATTCGAGGAAGGGAGGCTCTTCATGCCGCGTCTTTTCACCGCCCTCGAAATTCCGCGTGACGCTGCCCTTTCGCTGTCCCTGCTGCGGGGCGGCTTGCCGGGAGCCCGCTGGATCGATGTCGAAAACTACCATCTGACGCTGCGCTTCATCGGCGATGTTCCCGGCCATGTCGCCGACGAGATCGCCAACGCGCTCGACCGCGTCCACCGCCCTTCCTTCTCGCTGGCGCTGTCCGGCGTCGGCGCTTTCGGCCAGAAGAATCCACATGCGGTGTGGGCAGGCGCTTCCGCCTCGCCCGGTCTGGCCGCCCTTCAGGGCGAGATCGACCGCATCTGCCAGCGGCTCGGCATCCCGGCCGATCCCCGCAAGTTCATGCCGCATGTCACGCTGGCACGCTTACGCAATTCGACCCCGCTGGACGTCGCCCAATATCTGTCGGCGCGCGGCAATTTCTCGACGCTGCCGTTCCGCGTCGGCCGTTTCGTGCTGATGTCGTCGCGCGATTCGGTCGGCGGTGGACCCTACATCGTCGAGGAAGCCTGGCCGCTGTCAGGCACGGACGCCCGCGCGTCCAGCCTTGTCGCCAGCGCCTCCGACGCCTCGCGGATCATGCGATAGGCGGAAGCGAAGGCTTCTGCCTCGTCATGATAAGGATCCGGCACGTCGCGTGCCTTTCCCTGCGCGAACTCCAGGAACAGATGGATGCGGTCCTGCACGGCCGCCGGCGCCAGCGCCTTCAGGTCGGCGACATTCGACCGGTCCATGCCGAGGATCAGGTCGAAACGGTGGAGGTCCTGCGGCGTGACCTTGCGCGCCCTTTGCCCGGAAATGTCGACGCCGTGCCGCACCGCGATCGCGATCGCGCGTCGATCGGGGGCAGAGCCGGCCTCCCAGTCACTGGTTCCCGCTGAATCGAGCAGGATATCCCGGGCCGACCCGCGCTCGGCCCAAACCGCGCGGAAGACACCTTCCGCCAACGGCGACCGGCAGATATTGCCGAGGCAGACGAAGAGAATGGAGTTTATGGGCTTCGCGCTCATCGATCCGTCGCTATGGTAAGGGTCGTTTTCGAATAGCACAGGATATGGACATGGCGAGAGAGAAACTGGGCAGGCAAGCCGCTGAAGCCGCATTGACCGGTCTTGACGGCTGGGCGCTGGCGGAAGACGGCGCTTCCATCAAGCGCACATTCACCTTCGCGAATTTCTCCGAGGCTTTCGCCTTCATGACCCGCGTCGCGCTTGCCGCCGAGACGATGGACCATCATCCCGACTGGTCGAATGTCTACAAGACCGTCGATGTGACGCTGAACACTCACGACGCCGGCGGCGTCACCACGCTCGATATCGATCTGGCCAAGAAAATGAACCGCTTTGCCGGCGCCTGAGGCCTGGTATCGCCTCGGCAGGCCCAAATCGGCACCAGCATCTTGTAGCGGGGGTCGGGTTTCACCACATTTTCCCCCGCGGGCATGCGCCGGATGCGCATGGGCGCTCGCAAGGAGACACTGATGGCGCAACAATCCGGTTTTGATTTCTTCGGCTTTGGCGGCAAGCTGGCAAACGAGAGCGAAGTGCGCGAGAAATTCTGGCGCACAGCCAAGAAGGCCGCGCTGCAGATCCCCTACATGGAAGAGGTCGTGGCCGCCTACTACTGCGCCATGGACAAGAACACCCCGCTGCGCGCCAAAGGCATTCTGCTCGCGGCGCTCGGTTATTTCGTGCTGCCGGTGGATGTCATCCCCGACTTCGTCTTCGGGCTTGGCTTCACCGACGACATCGCCGTGCTC
>NZ_RZPH01001830.1:0-408 GCF_004022825.1 Mesorhizobium sp. M7A.F.Ca.CA.004.04.2.1 | reverse complement strand
GTGCGGCGGCCGTGCGCATCGTGCTCGAAGATGCCGCCTTGCGCGCCGACTGGGAAGCCGAACTTGAAGAGATGCGGCTGCGCATGCTCAGGCTACGCGTGCAGTTCGCCGAGGCGCTGCGCCGGCAGTCGAATTCCGACCGTTTCGATTTCGTCGCCAGCCATCGCGGCATGTTCTCCCGCCTTGGGCTCACGGAAGCGCAGGTCGAGCGACTGCGTGCCGAGCACGGCGTCTACATGGTCGGCGACAGCCGCATCAATGTCGCCGGCCTGCCCGAGGACGGCATGGACGAACTCGCCAAGGCGATCGTTTCGGTTCTTGATTGACGCGGCTTGTCTGTGGACAAGGCTTCCGCGCCGGCTGACAGCGTTAGCCGCGCGGCCGGTCGCGGGATAGCATCCGATAGAC
>NZ_RZPH01001829.1:0-408 GCF_004022825.1 Mesorhizobium sp. M7A.F.Ca.CA.004.04.2.1 | reverse complement strand
ATCCTAGGAAGGACAAACTCGTCACGCCGCCACTGACGCTGAAGCGCGGCGATGCCGCCACAGCCATCCGTCAGGCGCCGCGCCGGTTGAAGGGAAAAATGCGCGTCGGCGGCCAGGAACACTTCTACCTCGAAGGCCATATCGCCATGGCCATTCCGGGCGAGGACCAGGACGTCACCATCTATTCCTCGACCCAGCATCCGAGCGAAGTCCAGCATATGGTCAGCCACGCGCTCGGCGTGCCGAGCAACGCCATCACGGTGGAAATCCGCCGCATGGGCGGCGGCTTCGGCGGCAAGGAGACGCAGGGCAACCAGTTTGCCGCATTGGCCGCGATCGCCGCGAAGAAACACCATCGCGCCGTGAAAATCCGGCCCGACCGCGACGACGACATGATCGCCACCGGCA
>NZ_RZPH01001828.1:0-409 GCF_004022825.1 Mesorhizobium sp. M7A.F.Ca.CA.004.04.2.1 | reverse complement strand
CGACGGCAGCTATCGGGTGGTCATCGTCGATCCCGCCGACGACATGAACACCAATGCCGCCAATGCGTTGCTGAAAAATCTTGAAGAGCCGCCGGCACGGACGCTGTTCATCCTGATTGTCCACGCGCCGGGCAGCCTGCTGCCGACGATCCGGTCGCGCTGTCAGGTGGTGCGATTGAACCCGCTCGACGCCGACGACCTGATGACGGTGCTGGAAACGACCGAGCCGGCGCCGCCTGGCGATCCGGCGGCTCGCGCGGCACTGGTCGGGCGGGCAGGGGGCAGCGCCCGCAACGCGATCCTGTTGACGCAGTATGGCGGGCTGGAGATCGCCTCCACGCTCGACGCTCTGGTCACCGGCAGAAAGAGCGATGTCGGCGGCGCGTTTCGCCTCGCCGAAGCCGTGGCC
>NZ_RZPH01001827.1:0-410 GCF_004022825.1 Mesorhizobium sp. M7A.F.Ca.CA.004.04.2.1 | reverse complement strand
CTGTTCCACACCGCCTTCCTGCTGCCCAGCCGCGCCGACCTCGGCCGCTGGATCAACCACGCCATATCAAACAAGATCGCGATCGAGGGCGCTTCCGACCATCTGGTCAGCGAAGCCCTGTACCTGACCGATCCCGAAGGCAATGGCATCGAGATCTATGCCGACCGCCGTCCGCAGGACTGGAAGTGGAACGGCGACAAGATTGCCATGGCGACAGAACGGCTGAACATTCCGTCCGTCGTTGCCGAAGTGCCGGCGGGTGATGCCGGCTGGCAGGGTACGCCGGAAAACAGCATCGTCGGCCATGTCCACCTGCGTGTCGGCAGGCCGGAAGACGCCGAAGCCTGGTGGAACCAGGAATTTGGCTTCGACACCATGGCCAAATACGGTGGCCAGGCGGTGTTCCTGTC
>NZ_RZPH01001826.1:0-410 GCF_004022825.1 Mesorhizobium sp. M7A.F.Ca.CA.004.04.2.1 | reverse complement strand
TTGCGGGGTTGATGGCCAAGCATTGCACGGATGGCGGGATGATTGTCGCGGCGACGCATCTGCCGCTGGGGATCGAGGGGACGGAGTTGAGGATCGGGGGAACTGGTTGATGATGGCGCGCGAGCATCTCATACCATGCTAGCGCTCTTCCTGCGCGACATCCGCCTCAACATCCGTGCCGGCGGCGGGGCGCTGACCGGGGTCATCTTCTTCCTCGCCGTCATCGCCACCATCCCGTTCGGAGTAGGGCCAGACCTGAAGCTGCTGGCCCGCATCGGACCGGCCATCCTGTGGATCGGCGCGCTGCTGTCCTGCCTGCTCGGCCTCGACCGGCTGTTCCAGGCCGACCGCGAGGACGGCTCGCTCGATCTCCTGGTGCTCGGCAATGATCGCCATATGCTGGCCTTGAC
>NZ_RZPH01001825.1:0-412 GCF_004022825.1 Mesorhizobium sp. M7A.F.Ca.CA.004.04.2.1 | reverse complement strand
GCTTCAGTCTGTCGCCCACTTGTCCAGCCGGGGATTTTCCATGCGTAGTGCTGTCATTTTCGGATTGGCCATGCTGGCGGCGTCGCTGGCCGGGGCGGCGCGTGCCGACGTCAAGATGAGCGGCAGCTTCGTCGCCGACGCTGCCTGTCCGGCGACGCAAGCGATCAAGAACGGCAAGAACCCCGGCAATGTCTCGACCGATGCCGGGAAGAGCTACCAGCTGCTTGCCGGCAACAAGGATGCGCCGACGCACTACCTTATCCTGGTGCCGGGCGCCGATCCGGAGCGCCGCTGGGTGAAGGTCAGTTGCGGCCATGTTTCCGGCAGCAGCGCGGCGACCGTGCCGGCCGCACCTGACGGCCAAGGCAAGCCGGCGGCGTCGGGAAAACCCGAATACGTCTTCGCGCTGAGC
>NZ_RZPH01001824.1:0-413 GCF_004022825.1 Mesorhizobium sp. M7A.F.Ca.CA.004.04.2.1 | reverse complement strand
GCAAATTCCGTCTTTCCCCCCGGAGAAATCGCTGATGAGCCACCAGAAGAAGACCAGGAAGAAAACAAAAATGCCGGTATCGATCGGGCCATGACTTGAATAGCTGCTGTGACGGAGCAAAACAGCAACCGCCACGGCGATAGACACTGCAGCTGCGACGGGATGAAGTTTTTTCATAGGCAGAATCTATTTGAGAATCGCCGTTGCCGGAAGATGCTTCTTTTGTCGTGACGATGACGGCCGATACGGGGAATGGATAACTACTTCTCCGAAACGCCAGCCTCGGCAAAACTCGCCATGCGGGCATGGCACTCCAGCGCCGAGCGGACGATGTTGACGGCGAGGCAGGCGCCGGAGCCTTCGCCGAGCCGCATGCCGAGATCGAGCAGCGGCGGCAGGCCGAGGGCTTCGAG
>NZ_RZPH01001823.1:0-413 GCF_004022825.1 Mesorhizobium sp. M7A.F.Ca.CA.004.04.2.1 | reverse complement strand
GTCTTCCCGACGCTGGAAGAGCAGGCCTCCGACAAATTCCTCGGCGGCGGCACGGTCAAGGCGGTGGAAGCGACATCCGCCTTCCTCAAGGAGCAAGGCAAGATCGACGCCGTGCTGCCGGACTATTCGAAATACGTATCGTCGAAATACGTCACAGAGGCGCTCGCCTCGAACTAGTACTCGTTTAACGCAATTCCGGACGGAAAACCGCTTCACACTTTTCCTGGAATTGCTCTGAACCCGGCCCGCGCGCTTCTTCCCTGACGCCGCGTGCTGACTGCCCCGGAACCGCTGACGAGCGCCGGGGCCGTCGGATTTCAACGAACCGCGAGGCATCCATGCCGCATCTCGTGCTCGACCCCCATCTCGTACTGGACCCCCATCTCGTATTGGACAAGGTCTCGATCCACTAT
>NZ_RZPH01001822.1:0-414 GCF_004022825.1 Mesorhizobium sp. M7A.F.Ca.CA.004.04.2.1 | reverse complement strand
GGCGGTACCGGCGGCGTCCATCAGGTCGCTTTTCGACAGGATGATCAGGTCGGCACAGGCGATCTGGTCCTCGAACACTTCTTCCACCGGATCGTCATGGTCGAGCGTCTCGTCCCCGGCGCGCTGCGCCTGCAGGGCGTCCATGTCGTTGGCGACGCGGCCCTCGGCCAATGCCGGCCCGTCGACCACGGCGATGACGCCGTCGACTGTGACGCGGCTCTTCACGCTCGGCCATTGAAAGGCCTGGACCAGCGGCTTGGGCAGCGCCAGGCCCGATGTCTCGATCAGGATGTGGTCGACCCTCGGCGTCAGCGCGAGAATACGGTCGAGCGCCGGGACGAAATCGTCGGCGACGGTGCAGCAGATGCAGCCATTGGCCAGTTCGACGATATTTTCCTCCGGACAGGTGTCGAT
>NZ_RZPH01001821.1:0-415 GCF_004022825.1 Mesorhizobium sp. M7A.F.Ca.CA.004.04.2.1 | reverse complement strand
GCACAGCCAAGCAATTCCCGAAGACCGCCTGGCTGTTCGGCTCCGGCGCCGGCCCGGCGGAACCCAATTTCGGCGTCTTCGACAACTGGATCCACGAGCCGGCCTATCTCTCCGGATTGATCGCCGGCAAGATGTCGAAGTCGGGCACGATCGGCGCCGTCGCGGCGATGGGCATTCCGGAAGTCAACCGGCTGGTCAACGCCTTCTTCGCCGGCGCCAGGGAGGTCAATCCCAACATCAAGAAGAAGGTCGCCTTCATCGGTTCCTTCTTCGATCCGCCCAAGGCCAAGGAAGCGGCGCTCGCGCAGATCGACGCCGGTGTCGACGTCATCTATGCCGAGCGCTTCGGCGTCATCGAAGCGGCGGTGGACAAGAAGATCCTTGCCATCTCCAACATGTCCGACCAGTCGAGCCT
>NZ_RZPH01000181.1:846-7869 GCF_004022825.1 Mesorhizobium sp. M7A.F.Ca.CA.004.04.2.1 | reverse complement strand
CGACTGGGTGGGCGAGCCGGTCGGCATAAGGCTCGACCATGACAGCTGTCCAGGAATCGAGAACGCCGTCGTAGAACACCTTGACCATGCCCGACGACAGCCATTCGCTGTTGTAGCGTTCGGCCATATCAGACGCCTTGTCGAGCATGTCGAGCGTCATGAAATTCTTGTAGTGGAACGGGATCTTGACGCGGCAGGGCAAGCCTTCCTCGGCGTCGATCTCGGCCAGCAGCTCAAGCTGATAGAGATTGCCGTCCATGTTCTGGATCGAGGTGATGCCGTGGCGGGCGCACCAGGCGAGCCCGCGCCGCATGATGTCGCGGTCGGCGTCCCGCTCCGCCGTCGTCGGCATCGGGTCCGGCTCGCCGCCGGTCGACAGCCCCAGCCGCACCCGGCCTTCGCCGGCAAGATCGAGCACCGGGCCAAAGGCCTCGCCTTCGCGCAATTCACCGGCGGCCAGACCATCGTCACCCATGACGATCTCATTGCCCGGACCAAGCGTGCGCCCCTGCAGGATGCCGGCCATTTCCAGCGCCTTGGTGTTGGCCCACATGGTGTGATGGTCGGGCGCCGCCATGCAGAACGGGCGATCGGGCAAGATGGCGTCGAGGTGATGGCGCGTCACGCGCTCGCTGCCGAGCACGGTGTAGTCGACGCCCTGGCCGACCAGCATCTTCGCGTCGGGCCGGGTCGGCGCATAGTCGCGGATCGCCTTCTGCAGCGCCTCGAAGCCATGAATACCGGTGAGTTGAAGGTGGGCAAGTTCAGCCCCGCCCGAAAACAGATGCATATGGGCTTCGATGAACCCCGGGACCACCGAACCGCCCTTGGCGTCGATGACCCTGGTGGCCGGTCCCTTGAACTCTTCGATGGAGGCGCGGCTGCCGATGGCGACGATTGCGCCATCCTTGACGGCGACAGCCTCGGCGGTGGGATTGTCGTCGTCCATGGTCTGCACGAGACCGTTGATGACGATCAGATCCGCATTGTGACCCGCACCTGTGACAGACATCGCGACTCCGCGCTTTTGACGACTGACTGGGACCGATAAACCCTCTTGTCCAACAACCTGCCACCCCACCGGAGCGACGCCATGGACGAAAAAGAATGCCAGTGCGCTGTCTTGGAAATTCCCCTTGTCATCCCGAGAGGCAGCGTGGATAAAGAATGCGACTGATTATTCGCGTTTGTCAACATGCCGAATCTGGAATGTATTGTGGACAGCAAGCTCCCACCATGTTGAGACCGGGCGGGGAACGAGGACATCGGACAGTGAAGCGCAGTCTCGATCGCAAAACCAGGATAGCGCTCGAACCGCGCAAACAGCCGCGGCAACAACGCTCCAGCAAGGTGGTCGACCGGATTCTCGACGCAGCGCTGGTCTTGACGCGGGAGCAAGGAACCAAGACGCCCACGACGCTCGCCATTGCGCAGCGCGCAGGCTTGTCGGTTGGTTCGATCTACCAATACTTTCCCAACAAGGAAGCCATTCTTCTGGACCTCGCCCGGCGCTGGCTGTCATCCTTTCCCGAGGTGATCGCCAAGCGTATCAAGGTCGCCCCGCCCACCAACCGTGAAGAGTTTCGGCGCGAAGTGCGCAAGCTCTTCATCGACACGTCCAGACTCTACCTCGAAAACGCCAGCCTGATGCCGGTGATCGAGGCCATTTCAGGCAATGCCGACCTCAGGCCGATCCAGAACGAATATGACGAGCAGATCATCGCGCTCTACGCCGCATGGCTGCAGCATGTGAACCCGGCGCTTGAAGACAAGATCGCCAGCCGGCTCGGCGTGCTGATGATGGACGTCGGGCACGCCTGCCGGCTTGTCGGGTTGAAAAGCGACCGCAAGACATACGACCTCATCGAGGATGATGTGGAAAGAATGTGGCTCGCTCTGGTGAGCCCTTATCTCAATCTTGAATCTTGACTGATTTCGCACTTCGAGAGGAATTTATGAAGACTGTTTTCTCCCCCCTTCACGCCGGCCATGCCGGCCAAATGGAACTGGTCACATCAGCCATCGTGCCGGGTTTCGAAAAGCCATCGAGGGCCGAATTCATCAAGGCACGGGTCGAAAGCGAGAAACTGGGTCCCATCATCGCGCCGCACGAACATGACCTCGCCGCCGCCAAGCGCATCCACAAATCGGACTATATCGACTTTCTTCCGACGGTCTGGCCGCAATGGCTGCAAGCAGGCCTCACGGGCACGGCGATGCCCTTCACCTGGCCGACGCGCGGCCTGCGCGGCGACGTGCCGCCAAAGCGCGTCGACGCACTGCTCGGCTATTATTCCTTCGATGCCGGCGCCACCTTCGTCGAAGGCACATGGGCTGCGATCAAGTCTTCTTACGATGTGGCGCTGACCGCCGCCGGCCTGGTCAAGGATGGCGAGGCTTCCGCCTTCGCGCTCTGCCGTCCGCCCGGCCACCATGCCGGGGCTGGCTTCATGGGCGGCTATTGCTACATCAACAACGCCGCCGTCGCCGCGCAATGGTTCCGCGACCAGGGCGCCAAACGCATCTCGATCCTCGATGTCGACTATCACCACGGCAACGGCACGCAGGAGATCTTCTACGACCGTGCCGACGTCCAGGTGCTCAATCTGCATGGCGATCCGATGGTCGAGTACCCGTTCTTCCTCGGCCATGCCGACGAACGCGGCGCGGGTGCCGGCGAAGGCTTCAACATCAACTATCCGATGCCCTTCGGCACCGACTGGGATGCATGGAACGCCTCGCTCGAGGATGCCTGCGCCAGGCTCACCGCTTATGCACCGGATGTCGTCATCGTCTCGCTGGGTGTCGATACGTTCGAGAAGGACCCGATCAGCCAGTTCAAGCTGAAGACATCTGATTATCCAAAGATCGGCCGCCGCATCGGCGGGCTCGGCCTGCCGACGCTGTTCGTCATGGAAGGCGGCTATGCCGTCGAGGAGATCGGCATCAACGCGGTCGGCGTGCTGACCGGGTTCGAGGATCGGTAAATGCCTGTCGTCCCGGAGCATCTAGCGGTTTTGGGACAACGACAGGCATAAGCAAGGGACGGCCGGGACCGGGCGGCAACATCGCCCGGTTCCCACTATCGGGCCAAGGCACCAGCCTTCGGCACGGCAACCGGCGCGCCCATCTGTTCAATGCTCCCGAGCCTGGCGAAATCGACCGGCCGCCGAAATGGCCGGCGAAGGTTTTCGCGTCCCGGTCTTCTGTTCCGAGGCGCGAAAACCGACCTCTGAGTCGCACGTGTGTCCATCGGATTCGATTTTGTCAAATCGCGTTTGATGTCAGATTCAACTGCGGGTAGATTAGACCCGAATCAGCCGGTCCTTGGGGGGCGCGGCGAACACCCAAAGTCTCTTGTTCCGGAGCTTTTCCGGCACCAGACGCGGACGGCTTCGCGTTCCCTGAATGGATTCGGGATTTGGTTCGGCGCAGCCCTGCGCCACGCGTGTGTCTTCGTCAAAGTAATGCGTATTCGGGTTTGGCGGCTGGCTTCCAGCATCCGGACAGCAGAAACGATTCCGGCCAAAAGCAACAAGAATGAGCAGTCCCGCCGCACTTCTTCAATCCGACACATTGGGCTCGCGCCTGACGTCGCGCGGCGATCTCACCAGCTTTTTCATGCAACTGACCGCCGAGATCGGCGCCGACAGCTACATGTTGGTCGCCATTGTCCACGACCAGGACCGCAACGATGCGCGCATCGTCTCCTCCAACTGGATTTTCGATGCCATCGAGCTGATCGGCAAGCGGCTGATCGCCGGGCTCGCGCAAGGCGCGCTCACCGTCGCGCCAGGTATCCGTCCACATCCGCTCGTGGCATCCCGGGCACCAGAAACAGACGGATTGATCACCGGAGAGGAAGCCCGCCTTCTCGACGTGCTCGGCCATGCCGAAATCTATTCGCTGCGCCTTAATGTCGGTCGCCAGCGCCTGTTCGCCCTGTTCTCTGCGGCGACCGCCGGCAGCATCGACCAGCCGGCGTTGATGCGGGCGCAACTGAAATGCTGCTACGCGCTCTCGCACATCCCGCAACTGATTGCCGCTGCCGCCATGCAGGATCCGTTGTCGGATCGGGAGCGCGAATGCCTGTTCTGGGTTTCCGAAGGCAAGACCACCGACGAGGTCGCCGTCATCCTTGGCGTCTCCTCCAACACCGTCAACAGCTACATCACCCACGCCATCCAGAAATTCGCGGCCAGCAACCGCGCGATGGCCATCGCCACGGCGATCAGGAGCGGCATCATTTGAAACACGCCGATATCAAGGAAACGGCCGAAGCCCTTTTCAACGAGCAGCGCAACCCGTTCGGAGCCTTCACCCTTGGCTCCGAAACCCATCACGCGGTCACCATACCCGATGCCGTGCGCCGCTGCCGCTGGATCGCCGTTGACATGAATGCCTCGGCTTTCGGCCTCTTCTTCGTAAGCCCCTCGCCCGAGCGGGCGCGGCTCGTGCCATGCTTTGATTCCGACTATCCGGGCATTGCCGTGGCGACCAAGTTCATCTCAGGCGCCAACGGCGAGGAGATCGTGCGCCACACCCGCCTCTCGACCGAACCGCGCTGGTGGACGGATGACGGCGTCCTTGCCATGGTGGAGCTGTTTACCACTCTCGCCTGGACCGAGCAGATGGCGGCGCTGGTGCCCGGAACCAGCGGCATCGCTTTTCCCGTGCACGCCGACCGCGGCCAATGCGGTCTTGTCGTATTCCTGGGCTCGGAGATGACCTTGCAGCAGGATGCGCTCTACGAAATACACGCCCGCTGCTTTTCGCTGTTCGCCGCCGTCGCCCGCATCCGTCCGGGCGATACCGGCCGCATGCGGGCAATCTCCAAGCGCGAGCTCGAATGCCTTAAGCTGACCGCCAACGGCAACACCAGCGAAGAGATCGCGCGGCTCCTGAAACTATCGGTGCACACCGCTAACCAGTATCTGACCCAATCGACCCAGAAGCTCAACGCCGTCAATCGCAACCAGGCCGTGGCCAAGGCGCTGCGGCTGGGCTTGATCGAATAGGGGTTTTCGACAGGCAGCTCGATAGCGACCGACGTCAGCGATAGGCGAGCGGCTCGACCTTGCGGATACGCGCCTGTTCGATCACCGCCTCGAGCAGCGCCGTATTGTGCTCCGGGTCTTCGCCCGGCTTCTCGAACGACACGTAGTTGACCGCCACCGAAGCGCCGAGCTCGCTCAGCGTCAGCTGGAAATAGACGGTGACGCCGGGCGGCCTCAGTTCCAGATCGAGCACGATGCGCGGGCTGCCGCTCCAGTCGACATGCGCCTCACCACCATGGCCAAGCCGCAGAGTGCCCGGCATGAAGAACAACTCGACCGCTGAATCGACCAGGTCCGACAGGCACGCGAAATGCTCCAGCCGGATAAAGGCGATGTAGTCGGCGACATCGATCAGCCTGAGTTCCCCCACCACCTGCTCGATGGCGCTGGCGACTATGATCTCGCGAGATTTTGCGTGTGGTTGCCGGTTCATGAAATCTGTCTGCGCTCAGCCTTTTTCGAGTAGACGATCCGCACCAGTTCGGCGACGGCCTGGTAGAATTGTGACGGGATCACACTATCGACCGAAACTTGCTTGTACATGGAGCGGGCGAGCGCCACGTCCTCGAAGACCGGGATGTTGTGTTCCCGCGCGATCTCGCGGATTTTCAGCGCCACCAGATCCTGCCCCTTGGCCAGCACCATGGGTGCCGAGTCCTCGTCGCGCACATATTTCAGCGCGATCGAGAAGTGCGTTGGGTTGGCGATGATCAGCGTCGCGCGCGGCACCGCCGTCATCATCCGCTTGCGCGCCCGGTCGCGCGCCAGCGAGCGCAGCCGCGACTTGACGATCGGGTCGCCCTCGGACTGTTTGAACTCGTCCTTGACCTCCTGCTTGCTCATGCGCAGATCCTGCTTCCAGTGGAAGCGCGACCAGACGATGTCGATTGCCGCGATCAGCCCCATGACGAAGACGATCGCCACCAGGATGTCGACGGCGATGCCGCGGATGACGAGACCGAATGCGACCGGATTGGTGATCATCCCGGCGAGCAGCTTTCGGTGGTCTTCCGACAGCGTGAAGCTCAGCACGACGATGGCAAACCCGACCTTGCCGAGTGACTTCAGGAACTCGACCCAACCCTGGATGCCGAACAGCCTGTTCCATCCCTTGGCGATCGAAATGCGCGAGAGTTGCGGCCGGATCCGCTCGCCTACGAATTGCGGCATGTTCTGGAACACCGAGGCGCCGATGCCGGCGACGGTCAGCAGCACCATCAGGCTCAGGATGGCGCGGCCAACCTCGAGGAGGACGATCTTGTAGAGCGCGATGACGTCGGTCTCGGTGTCCATCGGCCAGGCTTCCGGCTTCTCCAGGAACATCGACAGGAACATGCCGAGATCGATGATCGCATCCTTGGCGTAGAAGACGGTGAACACCAGGATGGCAACGAACGAGGCAAGGAGCGCTGTCTCCCGCGAATGGGGCAGTTTGCCCTGTTCGATGGTGTCGCGGATCTTCTTTTCCGTCGCCTCTTCGGTTTTCGAATCCTTGTCGACCGCGTCAGCCATGGCGCGGCCTTAGGCGGCGTCTTGGGTCGAGGGCAGTTCGAAGGCGCCTTCGCGCGACAGCCGGATCGTCGTCGTAACGATCGTCTTGCGGGCCGCCGTGATGTCGGCGAGAGGGACCCCGTCCGAGCCCTGTCCGAGTTCGGCTTCGATCATGCGCCGCGAGCGGGCGCCGATGGCCGACAGCACCGATTCTGCGAGTGCGGCCGAAGTGCCGCGCAGGGCCAGCGTGACCAGTTCGGTCGAGAGCCCGTCGAACAGCAGCACCCGGGCTTTCTGGGTGAGCAACGGCAAGTCGTCGAAAGCAAACAGGCGAGCCCTCACACCGTCGAGATCAGGCGTGCCGGCTGCTTCCAGATCCTGCATGACCTCCTCGAGCAGCGGCTTGTCGAGTTCGTTGAGAACGCTGGCGACACGCGCCTGCCCGGCCGAGGTGTCCTTGGTCGAGGTTTCCGCC
>NZ_RZPH01000181.1:0-836 GCF_004022825.1 Mesorhizobium sp. M7A.F.Ca.CA.004.04.2.1 | reverse complement strand
TTTCCGCCAGCACGCTGGCGCGCAGCCGGTTTTCGACGATCCTGGCGGCAGCGTCGGGAACATTGGCCATCGTCACCATGCGCTTGATGATTTCTCCACGCATCGGCTTGGTCAGTGTCAGCAGCACGTTGGCCGCCACCTGCGGCGCCAGCTTCGACAACACCATGGCCGCCGTCTGCGGATGCTCGCCGGCCAGGAAGGCACCAAGCCGCGCCGGTTCGAGCTTTTCGAGTTCGGGCCAGATCGGCGGCGGGCCTTCCGGTGCGACCTCGAATTTCTTGTCGCCCATGATCGCGCTCATCTCTTCGGGCGAGAGCGATTCGTTGAGGATGGTGTCCATCCTGTCGGCGGAATCGAGCAATCCCGCCCCTTCCGTGAACTCGGCCTCGAACTCGGCGACGATGCGCTCAAGATCGCTTTGCGGAATCGTCCGCAGCAGGCGGGCGCCCTCGATCAGGGCCTTCAGTTCTTCCTGCTTGAAGAATTTCAGCAGGCGGCTGGCCGACGGCTTGCCCATCGCCACAAGTATGGCGGCCGCCTTCTGCGCGCGGGTCAAGGTCACCGGCGTCGTCATGCCACTCGCCTCCGCTGCCACCGGCAAGCCCCGCAAACCATGTCTAGGCGCCCTTCGTGCCGGCGATGATTTCGGTCAGCCTGATGCCGAACCGCGACGGATCGCTTTCCAGCACGGTGATCTCGCCGCGCGCGATCTTGCGGCCGTTGACCACGACGTCGACAGGCTCGCCGATGCGGCGATTGAGCGGCACGGTCGACCCTTTTTGCAGGGCCATCAGATCGGAGACCGGCATCTCGGTGCTGCCGAGGATGATCTGGAC
>NZ_RZPH01001820.1:0-415 GCF_004022825.1 Mesorhizobium sp. M7A.F.Ca.CA.004.04.2.1 | reverse complement strand
TTCCACCATCAAGGGCGGCAGGCTGGCAGCGGCCGCATGGCCGGCCAGGGTGGTGTCGCTGATCGTCTCCGATATTCCCGGCGACAATCCGGCAATGGTCGCCTCCGGCCCAACCGTACCGGATACAGGCAGCCGCGCCGACGCGCTGGCCTCGATATCGGCCTATCGCATGAAACTGCCGGCCTCGGTGATGGCGCATATCAATTCGCCGGCCGCCGATGCGCCAAGCCCGGACGACGAGCGTTTTTCGCGCAACGAGGTGCATCTGGTCGCTTCGGCCGGGGTATCGCTGGAAGCCGCCGCTGCGGAAGCGAAACGGCAGGGTGTCGAGGCCGTTATCCTCTCCGATGCCATCGAGGGCGAAGCGACCAGATGCACCTCGTTGCGCGAAAAACGCTCGTCGTCCGGGCTTGGC
>NZ_RZPH01001819.1:0-416 GCF_004022825.1 Mesorhizobium sp. M7A.F.Ca.CA.004.04.2.1 | reverse complement strand
GGCAAGGCAAGGCTGGCGCTTGAATTCGTTATCGCCGGCATCGCCGCCTGGGTGATCATGCACAATGGCCAGGCGCCGTTCTCTTCGTCGCTGACGTTTCCCTTCGCCAAGGAATTCATCGTCAATCTCGGCTGGTTCTTCATTCCGTTCTCCTGCTTCGTCATCGTCGGAGCAGGCAATGCTGTGAACCTCACCGACGGTCTGGACGGGCTGGCGATCGTGCCGATCATGATCGCGGCGGCCTCCTTCGGCGTCATCGCCTATCTCTCCGGCAACGCCGTGTTCGCCGAATATCTGCAGATCCATTTCGTGCCCGGCACCGGTGAACTGGCGGTCGTGCTCGGCGCTGTCATCGGCGCTGGCCTCGGCTTCCTCTGGTTCAACGCGCCGCCTGCGGCGATCTTCATGGGCGATAC
>NZ_RZPH01001818.1:0-417 GCF_004022825.1 Mesorhizobium sp. M7A.F.Ca.CA.004.04.2.1 | reverse complement strand
CTTTACGAGAAGGTGAAGGACTACATCCTGGCGAACATCGGAACGGGCCGGTGGGGCAAGGATCGCAAGCTGCCGTCCGAGAACGAGTTGGTGGCGTCGCTCGGCGTGTCGCGGATGACGGTTCACCGGGCGCTCAGAGAGTTGACCTCGGCCGGGTTCCTGATCCGCCTGCAAGGTGTGGGAACCTTCATCGCGCCGCCGCGGCCGCAATCGACGCTGATCGAGATCAACAACATCGCAGCCGAGATCGTCGAGCGCGGCAACAGGCATCGTTCCGAAGTCCTCGTCCTCGAAACCATCATGCCGACAAAGGAGCTGGCGCTGTCGTTCGAGTTTCCAAAGCGCGTCTCGATCTATCATTCCGTCGTCGTCAATTTCGAGAATGATCTGCCGGTGCAGCTGGAAGAGCGCTTCGTC
>NZ_RZPH01001817.1:0-417 GCF_004022825.1 Mesorhizobium sp. M7A.F.Ca.CA.004.04.2.1 | reverse complement strand
GGGGAATAGGGAGGCTATTCGGCTGCAAGTTTACGGATGAGAAGCCGAAGAAGCTTTCCCACACTTTCGGTACTCGCCAACAATGGGCCGGACGTCGCTTTCGGCGCGATGCCAATACGTTCAGCAATCAGAAGCTGAGTTTCCAGTTCCTTCAATGATCCTTGGGCAATACGGAGAAATTGCAAATAGGAGCCTCGAATTTCCCTGCCATACCCCTCGGCTATGTTTGCCGGCACCGACGTTGCAGAGCGCCGCACTTGGCTGGTCAGCCCATAAAGCTCTTCTTTGGGCCAGGATTTAGTAGCACCGTAGACCGCCACCGCAAGATCCATCGCCTGCTCCCAAACAAGCAAGTCCTTGTAGGACCCTGTTTTTTCGGTCATCCGTCCCTACTCCCCTACTCCCCTACTCCCCTAC
>NZ_RZPH01001816.1:0-419 GCF_004022825.1 Mesorhizobium sp. M7A.F.Ca.CA.004.04.2.1 | reverse complement strand
CCAACCACGTGGTGCAGACGTCGGTCGCGGGCCAGGTCAACCTCGTCGACATCAGCGGCCAGACCCTCAATTTCTGGGATGGCGACGCCGGTCCAAAAAGCAATGACGTTGTCAACGGAGGAAACGGAACCTGGCGGGCCGCTGGAGACGACAACTGGACCGGTTCGGATGGCAACCTGAACGCGGCCTTCACCAATGGCAGCTTTGCCATCTTTGCCGGCGCAGCCGGTATGGTCAGCGTCGACAACACCAATGGCCAGGTGCAGGCCGTGGGCATGCAGTTCGCGACCGGCGGGTATGTGGTCCGGGGACAGGACATCGAATTGCTCGGGCCGCAGTCGACCATCCGGGTCGGCGACGGCACGCTGGTCGGGGCAGGCTTCAGCGGAACCATCGCATCGAACCTCACAGGTGCGACT
>NZ_RZPH01001815.1:0-419 GCF_004022825.1 Mesorhizobium sp. M7A.F.Ca.CA.004.04.2.1 | reverse complement strand
CCTGCGCACCGTGCCGCGCGTTTCGGCGCTCGATGTCGTCGCCGAACCGCTGGTCGAGCGCGGCGAGGATCGCGAGATTGCCCGCGGCAAGGCGCGCGCCTTGCTGGCACAGCTCAACCTGCCGGAGAAACTCTGGGCTTTGCCGCCTGCGACCTTTTCCGGCGGCGAGCAGCAGCGCGTTAACATCGCGCGCGGCTTCATCACCGAGCATCCGATCCTGCTGCTCGACGAACCGACCGCTTCGCTCGACGCCAGGAACCGCGACGTCGTGATCGAACTCATCGCCGCCAAGAAGGCGGCTGATGTCGCCCTGCTCGGCATCTTCCATGACCACGACGTGCGCGAGGCGGTTGCCGACCGCATCATCGACGTCACCGCGTTCGCGTCCGGAAAAATCGCCGCATGACCAGGAAATTGTC
>NZ_RZPH01001814.1:0-420 GCF_004022825.1 Mesorhizobium sp. M7A.F.Ca.CA.004.04.2.1 | reverse complement strand
CAGGATCGGCTCCATGAAGGTCTGCGGCAGATCGTTCATGAAGCAGGGAGACGACAGGAGATGTTCGGCCTTGGAGAGCGGATGGACGCCCCAGCTCTTCATGCGGCCGATCTCCTCGCCGGCCAGGCTTTCGCAGAACACGTTCTCGCCCATCAGCTCCTGCGGGGAGGCGTGCATCATGGCCTCGGCCTCTACCTCCGGCCCAAGGTCGCGCAGCACTTCCATCGTGCGCTGGTTGGTGATGTGGGCACGCGGCGTGTTCGACAACCAGCGATAGCGATTGACGATCATGTTGGCGACGCCGTAGCTGGACAGCAGCGCGGCGGTGGCCGAGCCGGCCGGGCCAGTGCCGACGATCAGCACGTCGGTTTCGATATCCGCCATCAAATTCCTCCCTCGATCTTCGGACCGGTCAGCCTG
>NZ_RZPH01001813.1:0-420 GCF_004022825.1 Mesorhizobium sp. M7A.F.Ca.CA.004.04.2.1 | reverse complement strand
ACCTCGAACCGCCGCCATCTGTTGCCCCGCGACATGATCGACAATGAGCGCTCGACCGCCTCGGATGGGTTGATCGCGGTCGAGCGCTCATTGTCGATCATGTCGCGGGGCAACAGATGGCGGCGGTTCGAGGTGGCGTAGAAGATGACATTGACTGGCCGACCCTCGACGCCGCCTTCGAGCGCTGCCTTGAGCGATTTGTAGGAAGTGTCGTCATGGTCGAAGGAGAGGTCGTCGCAAAACAGGATGAAGCGGAAGGGGGCCGCCTTGAGCAATCCCATCAGCTTCGGCAGCGTGTCGATGTCCTCGCGGTGGATTTCGATCAGCTTCAGCGGCAGGTCGGACTTGGTCCTGGCGTTGATTTCGGCATGCACGGCCTTGACCAGCGACGATTTGCCCATGCCACGCGCGCCCCACAGC
>NZ_RZPH01001812.1:0-424 GCF_004022825.1 Mesorhizobium sp. M7A.F.Ca.CA.004.04.2.1 | reverse complement strand
TCGATAACCAGCTTCAACCCTTCGGCCATGAAGGCGTTCTGCTGGTCGCGGAATTTCTTCTGAGCGAGCGCCTTGATGTCCTTGACCAGCGGATTGGCGAGGCTGGTGACCTCCTTCACCTGGCCAGGTGCGCCTGCATGCCGCTCGTTCATTCAGCCACCCAGCGCGAAAACAATGAGGTCGAGAGCGCCCGGCCAGCGGACTTTTCACGGATGATCAGCTCACCCGATTCAATCTTGCCGCCCATGCCGGCAAAGGTATCGCGCATCAGGGCGTGGATGGCGAAGAAGGAGGCGCGGATCGAATAGGCGGTCAGCACCACGGCAAGCGGCTTCGGCGTCAGGATCGCCCGGCAGAGATCGGTCAAATCGGGCAGATCCTCGAACAATTGCCAGACCTCGCCCTTGGGGCCACGGCCATAGGC
>NZ_RZPH01001811.1:0-426 GCF_004022825.1 Mesorhizobium sp. M7A.F.Ca.CA.004.04.2.1 | reverse complement strand
CCGTAGAGCCAGCGTTGTTGGTAAGCGAGGCACCATTGCCGTTGACTGTGACCTTGTCGGTGAAGTTGATCGTGCCGCCGGTGCGGTTGGCGATCGAGATGCCGCCGCCGGTCAGCGTGCCCGCCGGTCCGCTGTTGGGCAAGGTGCCGCGCGTGACCGTGATGTTGCCGGCGCCGCCATCGACGTCGAGCAGCGTGCCGGCGACGTTGACGTTGTTGTCCGTGATCGACAAATTGGTGTCGAGGCCGGCGACCTTGAACGCCGTCTGGCCGGTGGCGACATTGCTGACCGTGACGCCCTGGATAACGATGCCGCCGACATTGCTGAAGCCGCCGGCATTCTGGTCGATGGTGAAGACCGAACCGCTGCCGCCGGTGAAGTCGAACGCGGTGTCGCGCACCTGGTTGCTGCCGAGCAGCTGCAACG
>NZ_RZPH01000180.1:0-7883 GCF_004022825.1 Mesorhizobium sp. M7A.F.Ca.CA.004.04.2.1 | reverse complement strand
GTGCCTTGCCGAGGTCGACGAGCTCGGGACGCAGCGCCAGCATCATCGAGGTTTCGATGACGCTCGCATGTTCCAGCTCGATGCCGGGATAACCATCGGGGAACACTTTCGCCAGCGTCTCTGTGCGCACCATTTCCCAATGATCGATGCGCAGGATCGTCAGATCCGCCGCACGCTCGCGGCCGATGGTGTCGAGCGCCAGTTCGATGCCCTCGATTGACGGGCCGATGTTCTCGTAGTGGCCGTTGAGGACAACGATACGCCGGACCTTCTGGCGATAGAGATCGCAGATCACATCCTTGACCAGCAGCGAAAACGTATGCGCCGTGATGTTGATCGTGCCGGGGAAGGCCGGGCCGCCGCCTGTTCTCGGCTGCGAGCGGTTGCCGTAAGCGATGGTCGGCGCGACGAGGCCGCCGACCTGCTTCGCGACCGTCTCGGCGATGGCGGTGGGAAGCACGACATCGACATTCATCGCCATGTGGTGGCCATGCTGCTCGGTCGAGCCGAGCGGCAGGAAGATAGGAGCGCCGGCGGCGATCCTCTTCTCGGCTTCGGGCCATGGCAGTTCAGCGAGGAAAACTCGGTCTTTCATGATCATCTCGTTTCAAAGCATCGCCGCGCCACCATTGGCGCCCAGGCATTGTCCGGTGAAGAAGGTGGCGCCGGGGCCGGCAAGGAAGACCACCGCGGAAGCGATTTCATCCGGGCGGCCGATCCGCCCCAGCGGGTGTGTCGTTTCCTGCGCGCGCTGGCTCTCGCTCAGCGCCTCGAAACCGAGAAGCGGCGTGTCGGTCGGCCCCGGCGCCACGGCGTTGACCAGGATGCGAGGGGCAAGCTCTCGCGCCCAGGAGCGGGTCAGGCCGAGCAATGCCGCCTTGGTCGCGCAATAGACCGAGGCGTTCGACCGGCCGAGATAGGCGAGCTCGGAGGCGATGTTGACGATGCGGCCGCCATCGGGAAGGTGCGGCAGGACTTCCCGTGCCACGATGATGGCGCCGCGCACATTGACGGCGAACATGCGGTCGACATGGTCGAGCGAAATCGCCTCAAGCGGTGCTTCATGGAGGATGCCGGCATTGTTGACCAGAATGTCGTAGCCGCCGATCCGTTGCGCGCCTTGCCTGACCGCGGCAATGATGTCGGCCTCATTGGCAAGGTCGCAGGCAAGGATCGGGATATCGCCGTCGGATGCCTTGAGATCGAAGCCGAGAACAATGGCTCCGGCGTCCCGCAAGGCGAGCGCGGTCGCGCGACCGATGCCGCTGGCCGCACCGGTGACCAGCGCGCGTTTTCCGTGCAGCGGGGTTACCAAGGCACTTCTCCCCTGTCGACGCCGAGCGACTGCCCGGTGATGTTGGCCGCGAGATCCGACGCCAGGAACAGATAGGTGCCGGCCATGTCGGCCGGCTCCATCAGGCCGGGCAGGGCTTGCGCGCCAACGATGTCTTCGAGCAGTGCTGCTTCACTGACGGCGCCTTGCTCGGCCATCCGGCCAAGCGAGCGCATCGATGCTTCCGTGCGGACCCATCCCGGACAGACCGCATTGACGCGGATGCCTTTCGATCCAAGTTCCTTGGCCCAGGTTTTCGTCAGGCCGATGATGGCGTGCTTGGAGGCGACATAGGCGCCGAACCGCGCTTCGGCGACGCGGCCCCAGATCGATGCGGTGTTGATGATCGAAGCGCCGGCCTGCATGCGCGGCAAGGCGCGCGCGGTGACAAGCGCCGTGCCGATGACGTTGATCTCGATGATGCGCCGGAAGGCGGCTTCGGCCTCGTCGCTGCTGTCGGTGATCGGCGTCATCAGCTCGAGGCCGGCATTGTTGATGAGCACGTCGATCCGGGAGATCGGTCCGAGGGCCGCGCCGACCGCCTCGCGGTCGGCGATGTCGGCCTCCGTGCCTGTGGCGCCCAAGTCGTGGGCCCGTTCGTGCACGGCCGCGTCGTTGGCAATGAGGTGCAGGCTGGCGCCGGCCTGGGCGAAGCCCTTGGCGATGCCGAGCCCGATGCCTCGGCTCGCTCCGGTGATCACGACCGTCTTTCCGGAAAAGGAGAGGCTCATACGACCACTCCGGTTTCGTTGCGGATCAGATGCAGGACCTTGTTGCGCAGCTCGAAGAATTTCTGGGTTTCGCGAATCTCCAGCGGCCGGTCCGGGCCAAGCTCTGCCGCCACGTCGATATCGGCGACGATCGAGGCTGGACGGCGTGAGAACAGGATGATCCGGTCGGCGAGAAATACGGCTTCTTCGACGTCGTGGGTGACGAAGATGATGGTCTTTTCCTCGCGGATCTGGATCTGCCGCAGCTCGACCTGAAGCCGCTCGCGCGTCAGCGCGTCGAGGGCGCCGAAAGGCTCGTCCATCAACAGCACGTCTGAGCCTGCGGCGAGCGTGCGGGCTATGGCCACGCGCTGGCGCATGCCTCCCGAGATCCGGTTTGGATAGGAGTCGGCAAAGTCGGCGAGCCCGAACAGCTTGAGATAGTGGCTGATACGCTCGGCTCTTTCGGTGGCACCGAGGTCCTTCCTGTAGCGCATGCCGAAGGCGATGTTGTTTTTGACCGTCAACCAGGGAAACGACGAATAGGACTGGAACACCATGCCGCGCCGACGGTCCGGCCTGACGACCTTTTCCCCGCCAAGCAGGATCGAGCCCGAACTCGGTTCGTCGAGGCCGCCGACCATGCGCATCAAGGTGGTCTTGCCGCAGCCCGATGGGCCGAGAAAGACGACCAGCGAATTGCGCTCGAGGCCAAGGCTGGTGTTTCGCACGACATCGACGGGGCCGAAGGACTTGGCCGTGTCGATGAATTGAACATATCCGGTCATGTCATGCTCCTCACAGATACCGGAACAGCCGGCGGTGAAGCAGGCGCAAAAGTTGGTCGGTGACAAGGCCGATCAGGCCGATGACGACGACGCCGGCCATGACCTCCGGTGTCTTGACGAAGCGCCGGGCCGTCCAGATCACATAGCCGATGCCGGAATCGGCGGCGACGATCTCGGCGATGATCAGATAGGTCCAGCACCAGCCGAGCGTGATGCGCAGATTGTCGAGCAGCGTCGGGCCCATCCAGCGCAGGGCGACGTCGACCATGACCTGCCTCGAATTGGCACCGACGGTGCGGGCGACCTCGACGAACTCCTGCGGCACGCGCCGCATGTCGTCGGCGACGAGCAGCACGAGCTGGAAGAACGTCCCCAGCCAGAGCAGGAAGATCTTGGTCTCCTCGCCGACGCCGAACCAGATGATCGACAGCGGCACGAGTGCGGGGACCGGCAGGTAGCGGATGAAATCGATCATCGGCTCCAGGGCGGCGCCGACGATCCGGTAGCTGCTCATCATGATGCCGATCGGGATCGCCATGACGGCGGCCAGCAGGAAGGCAATCCAGACACGGGTGGTCGAAACCGCGACGTGCCACAGCAGGTTCTGCTCGGTCAGCATCGTCCACAGGGCAATGACGACGCGGCTCGGCGAGGGCAGGAACTGCGGCGCAATGATGCCCGCGCGCGCCGCCAGCTCCCACAGGGCAACGACGAGCACAGCCGCGGCGACACTGACGGCAAACTCCAGCATCGGCGATGCGCGACCGCGGAAGACAAACAGGCTGCTGAACAAATCATTATCCCCGGATGATCGAAAGAACGGCCGTCACCGGCGCGAGCCGGAATGACATCGCTGCCGACAGCCGAGACAAGCTGCCGGCCCGGCCGCGCGGCCGCTATTTCGCCGGGATCTTGTTGATCGCCGAACTGTCGATCTGGTCCGCCGCCACCAGTCTGTTGTCGGCGGCGCCGTTCTCCAGGTTTAGATCCATCACCGTGTCGAATATCCCGTGCAACGTGCCTTTTTCTCCCGGCTTGCCCATGTAGGCCAGGGATTCTGCAAGCGTCGTGTAGGACAGGCTGGAGTTGACGATGTCGGTCACTTCGGCAGGCGTCAGGCCGAAATGCTTGGACGCCATGTCGGCGAATTTTTCCGGCTCGGCCTTGATGAAATCGACCGTCTCATAGATGCAGCCGAGGAATTTTGCGTATTTGTCGGGGTTCGCCTTGAAGTCGTCGTTGCGGGCGATGATCGCGTCGATGATGATGCCGCGATGATCCTTGGACGAGATCAGCATGCGGGCACCGGTGCGGGTCGAGGCCTTCAGCGCCTGCGACATGAACGGTTCGTAGGTCGCGATCGCGGCGATCGATTCATCGACGAAAACCGCACCCGTATCGGCCGTCGCGATGTCCTTGATCTGCAGATCCTTCAGCGACAGGCCCGCCTGCTTCAGCTCCATCTGCAGCAGCAGGCGCGAGGGGATGTTGGGCTCGGCCGCGACGACCTTGCCCTTCAGATCGGCAACGGACTTGATCTTGTCATCGGTGATGACGCCGTCGCCACCGACGGATTCGTCGATCGTGCCGATGATGATGCCGGGCGTCGAGGCGTCGCGCGGGCGGCCCTGATATTCGCCGACCGAGCGCATCTGCATCTCGATGTCGCCGCGCGCCATCGCCGCCATGACGTTGGTCAGGTCATCCTCGAACTTGATGCTGACATCAAGGCCCTTGGCGGTGAAGCAGCCAAGGTCGCTGGCGATATGGACAGGCGCAAATCCCAGCCATGTCGGCGCCAGGATGCGGATCTGGTCGGCGCTGAGGGCGAGCTGCGAACTGGCGAGCAGCAGGGCTGCGGACAAGGCGGTGCCTGGTAACGGTTTCATGATTGTTCCCCAATTTTGTTCCGTACAGGCTCGCGATTTCTGACATTGATGTAAATGAGTTTATTTAGAACGATACATCGAATAACATCGATGTATCGTTCTGTGCATCATGGGGAATGGCATGCGCCGGCTGGACAATATCGATATCCGCCTGCTGCGCGTTTTCGTGGCGCTGGCCGATTCAGGCGGGTTCGCCGCTGCGCAAATCACGCTCAACCTGTCACAGCCGACGCTGAGCACGCATCTGGCGGAGCTGGAGAAACGCATCGGTGCCCAACTCTGCCATCGCGGGCGCAAGCAATTCCGCCTGACCGAGGTTGGACAGGCAACCTACGATGCGGCGCAGAGGCTGTTCCGCGACCTTGACGATTTCGGACATCGCATCAATGCAGCCAGCGGCAGCCTGTCGGGCCGCTTGCGGGTCGGCACGTCGGATGGGGTCTTCACCAGTGGCGAACTGGGTATCCAGCACGCGCTCAGCCGCTTCATGGGGCCCGATTCCGACGTCTTCATCGACCTTTCGGTGGGTACGCCGTCCGAACTCGAGCAACAAGTTGCCGATGGCGGTCGCGACGTTGTCATCGGGCCGCTGTCGCAGAAAGCGCCTGGGGTTGTCTATCGCGACTATTGCGGCGAACCGCATCTTCTCTATTGCGGCCGCCGGCATCCGCTCTTTGCGATGCCCGATTCAAGGATCGATCAAGGCGCCGTCGATGCCGCGCGGTTCTCGGTGCGCAGCTATCGACATTTCGACGACCTCTACCTGGTCGGCCATCCCAAGGCGAGTGCATCGGTCGTGCACATGGAAGCGCAGTTGATGCTGATCCTGTCGGGCAACTTCATCGGCTTTCTGCCATGCCATTTTGCCGATCCCTGGGTCGCCGCCGGAGACATGCGGGCGATCAAGCCAAGGGCCTATTCGTTCAGTTCCATACACCGCGTCGCCTATCGCAAGACCGACGCCCAGCGCTCGCTTGTTCAGGCGTTTCTCGGTGCATTGTTCGATGCAACGCCCGTGGCGGGATAGGGCGACATGCAAGCGCGCCACCGGCGAAGATCACAAAGAGGTTTGCAGGGCCTGCAATGACCGCGTCATGTTTTCCCTGGCCTGCGGTTCGAAGCGCTGGCGAAACTCTTCAGTGTGGAAGATGTGCGGGCGGGCGAGGAAAGTCTTCAGGACAGCACTGCGTCCGGCCCGCCACATTGGCTCCTCCACCCAGTGGTACTCGCGCCGCACGGCGCGCTCATAGGCGTCGAAGGCGTCCGGCGCGGCTCCCAGGATCGACAGATCCATATCCAGGAAAAGACTTGCGTCCCGTGTGGCCGCCGCGTCTTCGAACGGCGGCACCTGGTGCGTGGCGGTGGCGACGATCATTGCCGAGATGCGGTTGAGGCGTGAAGGATTTGCGCGGCCCGCCAGCTTTTTCTCGGCAAGGGCAGCACTTTGCGCCTCATTGTCCTTGGCCTTGCTGTCATAGATGGCATCGTGGAACCAGATCGCCGCTTCGATCGCCTCGGGGTCGCCGAGCAATCCTCGATAGTCGCCAGCGAGTGCCAGCATCGCCTCGATATGGGCAAGGTTGTGGTAGTGGCGGCCCTGTGCCCGGTAGAGCGCCGAAAGCTCGCTTTTCAGCGCGTCGTCGATCAAGGGTTCGTTTTCCATGGCTGCTTGAATTCCCGCGAACCAAATCCATTTGACAAAGCACTAAGGAAAATTGAGTTCAATCGTGCTATGATCTGGCTTATATGTGCGGCCAGGCAACAGGCAAGCACAACAGGCAAGCCAGGCAGGACGCAGGACGAGACGGCGATGAACAGCATCAGCATTTCCCGACACAGCGCATTGAAGCCGGTCGATCCGATCTGGCGTTCGATCCGCGACGAGGCCATGGAGGCTGTCAACCGCGACCCGCTGCTCGCTGCATTCCTCTATTCGACCATCCTCAACCAGGACAGCCTGGAAGAAGCAGTCATTCATCGGCTGGCCGAGCGGCTGGCGCACCAGGACATCGGCTCCGATCTCATCCGCCAGACCTTCAAGTCCATGCTGGCCGACGACAAGGAGTGGCCGACGACGGTGCGTGTCGACATCCAGGCCTATTACGATCGCGATCCGGCCTGCGACCGCTTCATCATGCCTGTGCTCTATTTCAAGGGTTTCCACGCCATCCAGACCCATCGGCTGGCGCATTGGCTGTGGAACCAGGGGCGCAAGGATTTCGCGCTCTATCTGCAGAGCCGCTCGTCCTCGGTCTTCCAGACCGACATCAACCCCGCCGCCCGCATCGGCAAGGGCATCTTCATCGACCACGCCACCGGCCTCGTGGTCGGCGAGACCGCTGTCATCGAGGACGACGTGTCGATCCTGCATGGCGTGACGCTGGGCGGCACCGGCAAGGCCGGCGGCGACCGCCACCCCAAGATCCGCTACGGCGTGCTGATCGGCGCCGGCGCCAAGATCCTCGGCAACATCGAAATCGGCCATTGCTCGAAGATAGCGGCCGGCTCGGTGGTGCTGTCGCCTGTGCCGCACAACAAGACGGTTGCCGGCGTGCCGGCCCGCGTCGTCGGTGAGACCGGCTGCGATCAGCCGTCGCGCCAGATGGACCAGCTTCTGCCGTCGCAGACGATGGATCAGGTCGTCAGTTTCGACATCTGATTTTCACGGCGCCGTCGTCTGCTGTCGGATTCCGGCCGCGGGCAGGAGCGGGCGGTTGTCTCGCCTTATCAGGCCGCTTGCCTTTACATCGCCATTGTCGACGTGCCAGAAGCGCGTTCGAACGAGCAAGCCCGATGATCGGAGAAGACTGTTGAAGCCGGACGAAATCAGAAAGCTGGACGCCTATTTCAAGCGCGTCTTCCAGAACCCCAAGCTCGAGGTCAAGGCACGGCCGCGCAAGGACGATTCGGCCGAGGTCTATGTCGGCGACGAATTCCTCGGCATCGTCTTCAAGGACGAGGACGACGGCGATTACAATTTCTCGATGGCGATCCTCGACATCGATCTGGCCTGAGCCAGCGATTTTGCGCTCGGCCGGCTCCGCCTCGAATGCGGCCGGCCGGCCGGACCTTCCGAGGCTTTCTTAACGTCCTGTTTTCAGGACGCGCCCGGCTTCAGTGGCGATTGCCGCGTCGAGCGCCTGCCAATCGCCCAGAAACTCCC
>NZ_RZPH01001810.1:0-427 GCF_004022825.1 Mesorhizobium sp. M7A.F.Ca.CA.004.04.2.1 | reverse complement strand
GTGAGGATGATGTCGGCGCCGGCATCGACGAAATTCTGATGCAGGAGGGTGATGTGGGCGGGAGACGGCGCGGGGAGAAGCGAGGGAGAAGAGAAAGAAGAAAGAAAAAGGGAGAAAAGGGGGGGGAAGGGGGAGAAAGAGGAAAGAAGAAAGAAAGGGGAAGAAAGAAGAGAAGAGATAGGGTGAGGGGGAGGAAGAGGAGGGGAGGGAAGGGGGAGAAGGAGAAGGGAGGGAGGGAGGAGAGGAAGAGAAGGGAGAAGGGAAAGGAAAAAGGGGGAGAGAGGGGAAAAGAGAAAAAAGGGGGAGAGAAGGAAGGGGGAGGGGAAAAAGGGGGAAAAAGAGAAAAGAAGAAAAGGAAGAGGAAAGGAGGAGAGAGGAGAGAAGAAGAAGGGGAAGAGGGGGAGAGGAAAGAGAAGAGGCCCAGTAG
>NZ_RZPH01001809.1:0-427 GCF_004022825.1 Mesorhizobium sp. M7A.F.Ca.CA.004.04.2.1 | reverse complement strand
CTCCAGCCCCATGCGCGCAAGTTCACCCATTGCCGCCGCCTCGGCATGGCCAAGATCCGGCTCCACCTGGCGGGCGGCGACGACGACATTTTCGAGCACGGTCATGTGCGGGAAGACGCGGATGTTCTGGAACGTGCGGGCAACGCCGGAGCGGGCGAAGCGGAAGGCCGAAGCCTGCCGGACCACGCCACCCACCGACACGGTGCCGGCACTTGGCTTGATATCACCGGCCAGCATGTTGAGCAGCGTCGTCTTGCCGGCGCCATTGGGGCCGATGATGCCGGTGATGCTGTCGGTCTCGAAATCCAGGCTGACGTCGTCGACGGCGACGACGCCGGCATAGCGGCGCGACAGATGGACGGCGGCGAGCCGGTCACTCTCGACATGCCGTGATGGCTTCAACGGCGCCACCGCGGCATGTCGAGAG
>NZ_RZPH01001808.1:0-427 GCF_004022825.1 Mesorhizobium sp. M7A.F.Ca.CA.004.04.2.1 | reverse complement strand
GGCTATCTCTCGCTGCGTTTTGCCGGAAAATGGGAGAAGGGTCGCGCCCGGTTGACGCGATGGGCGGCACGCTTCGACGAGAAGTTTCCAGAACTGAAGCCCTGCATTCCTGGTTGATAGCCGATTGCCCGGAATTGATTTCCCGGGTTATCGATTCGATCACCGGGAAAATCACTCAGACACAAAAAAAGCCGGGCGCGAGGCCCGGCTTTTTCGTGTCGTGGCTTGAACGACTTAGAACTTCATACCGACGCCGAAGGTGACGCGGTTGTCGGTGGCCTTGACCTTGCCGATGCCGTCGAAGCTCTTGCTGCCGAAGTCGGTGTAACGATACTCGACGCGGCCGAAGACATTGTCGGTCAGCTTGATGTCGGTGCCAACACCGGCGGTCCAGCCGAGCATCGTTGCGCGATCGCTGGCCCCAAGG
>NZ_RZPH01001807.1:0-429 GCF_004022825.1 Mesorhizobium sp. M7A.F.Ca.CA.004.04.2.1 | reverse complement strand
GTCAGGGTCGGGGAGGAGGTCGACCCTGGCGAAATTCTGGTTAGATCGCCTGGCGGGCGATGATCTTGATTTCGTCGCGGACGATACCGAGATCATGCAGCTGGCGGTTGGAAAGGCGACCCAGCTCGGTAACCGTCTCGCGATAAACGCGCCAGTTACGATAATTGCGGATCAGGTTCATTGTCGTTCTCTTTTTCAAAACTGGTTCGGACCATTCGCGGTCCGAAGAATTAGACCGCCTTGCGAGCGACGTAAGGAATGTCGCTGCGGCTGATGCCGAGGTCGGTCAGTTCACGGTTGCTCAGGCGGCTCAGCTCGGACACGGTGTCCCTGTAGCGGCGCCAGTTGCGGTAGTTGCGGATCAGGTTCATGGTAGTTCTCGTTTCGTCTTTCTTGCGGATCATTCCGTTTGTGTACGAACTATAAATA
>NZ_RZPH01001806.1:0-429 GCF_004022825.1 Mesorhizobium sp. M7A.F.Ca.CA.004.04.2.1 | reverse complement strand
CTGTTGAGCCGTGTTAGAGCATGATCGCGAAAAGCGCGAGCCGGTTTCCGCAAAAGATTATGCTCTAACAAAAGGTTGCGACCGGTTTTGTATCAGGCGGAATCGGGCAGCTTCACGCCCCCAGACATCAAAAACGCGAAAACAAAAGACAGTCATGACCGACAGCAGCATTGAATCCCTGAACCAGAAACTCGACCGGCTGATCGAGGCGGTGAGCCGCCTTGCCCCGCCGCCGGTGCCCCAAACCGACCTCGGCGAGGCCGATTGTTTCGTCTGGCAGGCCGATCCCGGCTATCTGGAGCCGGTGCGCAGGGTTAACCGCGTCGACATCGGCCTGATCCGTGGCGTCGACCGCGTCCGCGACATCCTTGTCGACAACACCGAACGCTTCGCCGCCGGCTACCCAGCCAACAACGTGTTGCTGTGGGG
>NZ_RZPH01001805.1:0-431 GCF_004022825.1 Mesorhizobium sp. M7A.F.Ca.CA.004.04.2.1 | reverse complement strand
CCGCAAGGTCGATGCCGTCATTGGCGACGAATGCGCCAAAACGCTTGGTGATGCCAGTCAACTCGACGGCTATCGCGGCATTGCTGTGGAGGGTCGGCGACCCCGGCGTGTTCGACAACGTGGCTCTCGCAGATTGGACACTGATCCGCCGCGGCAAGCCGCGGCGGATCAGTGTAGCGCTTTCTTGGGAGGGAGGCGCTGTTGTTGGCTTACTTTGCCTTGGCGATCACGATCTTGCCGTCGACGATGCCCTTTTTGATCTCGTCCAGCTTGGCGGTCACGTCAGCGGGGATCTTTGGGGCAATATCATCGCAGACCTTGACCTCGACACCGCCCGAGGCGAGGTCGAAAGTGCGGGTGCCGGCGGTGATCTTGCGGCCCTCGACCTCATCCTTGATCAGCGTGTAGACGGCGATGTCGCCGCGCTTCAG
>NZ_RZPH01001804.1:0-431 GCF_004022825.1 Mesorhizobium sp. M7A.F.Ca.CA.004.04.2.1 | reverse complement strand
GGCGTCGAGCGCCAGCAGGCGGCGCTGTTCGATCACGGCGCGTGCCAGCGGATTGGCGAAAGGCCGCTCCGGCATCAGCAGCGTCTTGGTTTCGCTCGATGCAGTGTGCCCGGCATCATCGGTGGCGACCAGCGTCAGCTTGATGCTGCTGCCGGCCCAGACATGCTCGGTCAGGTCCTTGGAGGTCTTGGCGGCGTTCGACTTGCCGCCGCGGCGCGGCAGCGTCAGCGGCATTTCAGGTGCACCGTACAGCGGGCGCGCATTGGGCGCCTGCGGATCGGCGAGCGCGAACACCGCTTTGGCGGTGGCGGCGCCATAGTCGTCGTCGATCTGGTAGTTTAGCTCGAAGGCGCCGTTTGCGGCGCGCTTGGGCTCGCCGACGAAGCGGATCTGCGGCGGCTTGTCCGATATGACCGCGAAGGCCCAGCGGC
>NZ_RZPH01001803.1:0-431 GCF_004022825.1 Mesorhizobium sp. M7A.F.Ca.CA.004.04.2.1 | reverse complement strand
ACACGCACACTCGACCTGCTGCTGGTGCATCACGGCGTTTTCTTCGCCACCGGCGTCATGCTGTGGCTGATGCGCTTCAAGGCGGTGACAGGCGCCCGACTTGCCTTCTGCGCCCTGTTCCTGGCCGGTGGTGTGCTGCAGATCGCCAGTTCGGTCGACGTTCATATCCTGAAGGTCGGGCGGGATATGCCGTTCGCGCCGCCGATCCTCATCTTCCTCATTGGCATCGCGCTGATGGCATGGTCTCTGCGGCTCAACCTCTCTTGGAGCGGCTGGCGCCGGATCGGGCTGATGACCTACCCGCTCTACCTGCTGCACGATGTCGTCGGCGCGGCCCTGCTCGGCATCCTGGTTCGCGCCGGTCTGCCACATCTGTTCTCGATGGCGGTCGTCGGCGCGACGATGATCGCGGCAAGCTGGCTGGTGGCGAT
>NZ_RZPH01001802.1:0-432 GCF_004022825.1 Mesorhizobium sp. M7A.F.Ca.CA.004.04.2.1 | reverse complement strand
TCGTCATGCCCTGATAGACGCGGTCGCCCGGCCGGTAGCCGTAGGAGGCGGCGGCGACGCGGATGAAATTGACGAAACTCTGGTGCTTGATGACCACGCCCTTGGGCTTGCCCGTGGTGCCCGAGGTGTAGAGGATGTAGCAGGTGTCGTCCGATGAAGCGGCCTTCGCATGCGGCTTCAGCGGCGCGTCGGACTGTCCGGAGATTTCAGCGGCGGCGCTGTCGATAAGGAGATGCGGGACGGGCAGCTGACCGGCGCGCGACGCGTAGGCGGCGATGGTGACGATCAGGCTGACGCCGGCGTCTTCGATGATGAGCGCCATCCGCTCCTCGGGGAAGGCGGTCGCCAGCGGCACGAAGGCAGCGCCCGCCTTCATCACGGCGAGCAGCGCGACATAGGTCTCCGCCGAGCGGTCGAGGATGAGCCCGACGC
>NZ_RZPH01001801.1:0-433 GCF_004022825.1 Mesorhizobium sp. M7A.F.Ca.CA.004.04.2.1 | reverse complement strand
ACGCTGCCCTGGATCATGCCCGGCGTCATCGCCGGCGGGCTGTTCGCGTTTGCCGTTTCGTTCGACCAGTTCGTGGTGTCCTATTTCCTGGCGACGCCGGGCCAGACGACGCTGCCGGTCGAAATCTACGCCGCGATCCGCAAGGGTTTCACGCCCGAGATCAACGCGGTCTCGACCATCATCATTGTCGTGTCGATGGCGCTGATGCTGCTGACGGCGCGGTTTTTCAAATTCGGCGGAGAGAAATAATGGCCGGCGTGCAGGTATCCGATGTCTCGCGCAGCTTTGGCGCACACAAGGCGTTGGACAACGTCTCCATCGACTTCGCCGATGGCGGCTTCTACGCTCTGCTCGGGCCGTCGGGCAGCGGCAAGACCACGCTGCTGCGGCAGATCGCCGGTTTCGATTTTCCTGACTCGGGTCGCATCACCAT
>NZ_RZPH01000017.1:0-17587 GCF_004022825.1 Mesorhizobium sp. M7A.F.Ca.CA.004.04.2.1 | reverse complement strand
CGCGGTCGTCAATGTCGACAAGCTCACCGAAGCGACGATCGGCGACAATGCCAGCATCGACGCGTCCGGCAACGGTGCCGGCATCGGCGGCGTGCTGACCGGCACGATCGTCGGCGGCGGCGATCCGACTAGCTTCGGCGCGGCCGAGGCGCATGGCGTCATCGTGCAGGCCGAATCGTCGGAAGAGGTCACGAACGTCACGGTCGCCGGTGCAGCCGGCCTTTACGTCGGCCTGGCTGGCTCCGTCACCGTGACGCTGCTCAATTCCGACACCAAGGCGCTGATCGGGGTCGGCGCCGACATCAATCAGGGCGCTGCAGATTACCTCGCCCATCCAGGCACGGTGTCGGGCGCACAAGGCGTCTATGTCAACGCGGCCAACGAGGTCCGGGTCACGTCCTTCGCGGGCGCTCTCGGCGCCGGTTTCGTCGGTCTGGCCGGCGGTATCGACTTCGGCAGCATCAAGAACGATACGGTTGCCGCGATCAACGCCAACGCCATGGTGCGGGCGCGCGGTGACGTCTCGGTCAATGCGGTCGCAATCAAGGTTCTGCGTGGGTTCGCCTTCAGCGGCGGCGTCGGCGTCGCCGGGCTTGGCGCGTCCGTGTCGGTCTGGTCGATCGGCGAGGCGTTCACCGATTCCTACCAGGACAACCAGGGTGGCAGTGGCAACGCGACGAAGGACGACGGAAGCTCGAAGACCGCCAACGACGAGGCCGGCGAACAGGCCGACGGTGGCGTCGCAGGCATCACCGGGGAATTGGGCCGCTTCGGCAGCGGCGCCAACAGCAACACGGCCGACTCACGCGTCAAGGCTGGTGTTGAAGGCGCCCGCGACAAGGTCGGCGCCAACGCACTGACCTCAGGCGCCCTGACCAACAAGCTAACCGCCGCCGTCACCGACGAGCGTGGCACCACCGCCTCCGTCGAAGGCGGTGCGACGGTCGAGGCTGGTTACGACATCGTCGTGAACGCGCGTGAACAGATGAAAGCCAACATCCTGGTCGGCAGCCTGGGCGCCGGTCTTGTCGGCCTGGGCGCGTCGATTTCCGTCGTCAATGTCTCGGGCCAGGTGAGAGCGAAGGCCGGCGGAAACCTCAAGGCTGGCAATGCCATCCGCCTTGAAAGCCATTTCGGCCAGAATATCGATGTCACGACTGTCGCCTTGCAGGCCGGCTTCGTCGGCCTCGGTGCATCGGTCGCGGTGGTCAACGATACCAGCCGCGTACAGGCCGGCTTGCTCGACAACACGGTGGTCAACGACGCGGCCAGCCTCACGGTCTCGGCGACCAGCAACCAGACGTTTGACGTGCTGACCACCGGCATACAAGCCGGTGCGGTGGCCGTCGGCGCGTCCTACAGCGACGTCACCATCGGCGATGACGACGACAACACCAAGGAAGTCCTGGCCACGATCGGCACGGGCAGCCAGATCGGGCAGGTCGACGCCGTCGGGGCCATCACGGTCCATGCGGACTCGACGATCAACGTGGATTCCGACACCTTCGCGCTGGCTGCCGGGCTCGGTGCACTGACCTTCAATTTCGCCTTCATAGATGTTCAGCCGAACGTAGAGGCATCGATTGGCAGCGGCGCCAATATCAGCGCGACGGGCCTCCTCACGGTCGAGGCGTGGACGCTGCACGATGCGACCGGCGACATATTCGCGCTTTCAGTCGGCGCACTGGCGGCCGGCACCAGCTTGGCGACGGTCAATGTCGTCCCGACGGTGACTGCATCGATCGGTGGCAATTCGACGGTTCACGCCGGCGGCATCGTCATGCTGTCGTCGCACAATTACCAGGGCGAGACGGCGACCGACCGCGGGGCGAAGGCCTATGCGGAAGCCTCCGGCGGCGGCTTGTTCAGCGGCCAGGGCTCGGTGCCGACCGCGAGGTCCAATGCGGTTGCCAACACCACGATCGGCGCCGGCGGCGCATTCACCATCACCGGTGACATCAACATCAAGTCGCGCGTTCGCAACTATGCCGTCGCCAATGCCGAAGCGAATTCGTTCGGAGCGGCGGCGGTCGGTGCTTCCGTGGCTGAAGCCGAGGCCAATGGCCAGAGCAACGCCGCGATGAACGCCAACATCGTCTCGGTCACGGACATCATGATCGAAGCCCTCGCTGTCAATGGCGCGCTCGCCGTGGCGGAAGCCGCCGGTGGCGGCGTTCTTGGCGCACTGACCATCAACAGTGCGGTCGCAACAGCCAGCCCATCATCGGTCAGCGCCTCGATCGGCAACAACACCTCGATCCAGTCGGCGCGCAATGTGCGGCTGAAGGCACAGGCGCAAACCGAGGGCGACGCCAAGGTTGTCGGCATTTCGATAGGCGGCATTTTCGGCGCCGGTGCTTCGGATGCGACGACCCATGTCAGCCCGACGGTTGCGAGCTCGATCGGCGCTGGCGCGGTGATCAACGCGACCGGCGATATCCTGGTCGAAGCCTCCGCCTCGCCGATCCCCGGCGTGCAGCCGACCTACGAAATCGTCGATGTCGACGGCACCGCCAACACGATCACCGTGAACGGGCATGGATTGGTGACCGGCGATACGGTCGAATATGATGCCGGAAGCGGCGGCGCCGTCATTCCCGGCCTCAACTGGCCGGATCCGGACGATTCGGCCGTGAACCGTCAGTACAGCGTGATCAATGTCGTCAATGCAGGCGTGACAGATCCGAACACGCTCTATTTCGGCTCCGTCTTCAATGCCGCCGACATCGATCCAAACACCGAGATCATCGAGTTCGCGGGTGGCCATAATTTCCTGAGCGGCGATGCCGTCCGCTACTATCCGGGACCAGACGAAACAGTCGACAGCTTTGGGCTGACCGAGGGCAATCTCTATTATGTGCTGGTCATAGACGGGTCGCACATCAAGCTGGTGGGCACCTTCGACAAGGCGGTCAACCCACAGAATTACCTCAAGAATTTCCAACCGGACGATGTCGCGGGCAACAGCATAACCATCGCGGCGCATGGCTTCGTCAATGGGACGGCGGTGACCTATGAGGCGCCGGACGCGCGCACTTTCGTCAGTCGCCAGGTGGACGTCAATTCGAGCAGCCTCAACCCTGATGGCTCCCCAATCGCCGATGCCAACGCCGATGACATCCGTTTCTTCGACGATGACGGGAACGCGCTGGCGCATGGCTTCGTCGAGGGCGAACACGTCGTCTACGACGTCAAGAATGCGAGCGGAGGAACCGGTCTGGCGATCGGCGGCCTGGTCGACGGCCAGACCTACCGTGTGCATGTCGTCAACTCCTCGACGATCCAGCTCAAGCGTAACGACGCGATCACCGAAGAGGTGCAGTTCGTTCGCAATGCCGCTGGCGACCGCATCATCCGCACCGACGGCCTCAACTGGGCCGACAACGGCTTTGCCGCTGGCACGCTGTTCATCGGCGGCGGCGGCGCCAATTCTGGCACGTTCACGATCGCCAGTGTTTCCGGTAGCACGCTGATCCTTACTGTCGCGAACAGCGTCACGGCGGGAACGCAGACAAAGACCTTCGATCAGCCGATCATCGCACTGGCCCCGAACAAGGGCCTCAGTGCCAATCCGGCGCTCAACGTCGGCGCCAGCGATATACATTCGCTGGTCAATGCCAAGAATCTGCCGATCGGCGGGCTGGAAGACGGCAAGACCTATTATGTGCGCGGCGTCAGTGGCCCTGGCGACAACACGTTCGAACTGTGGAATGCACCGAGCGGGGGCAGTCAGATTGCTCTGACACCGACGGCGATTGCCGGCCCTTACGGCAATCACAGCCTCACTGCGCTGGCGGTTGACATCTCGGCGGCCGCCGATAGCGAGCAGCAACTGCGCATCGACATCAACGACAGCGCCACATCGGCGTCACCGGGGCAATTCCTGTTTGGCCCGGGCGAGGTTCCGCTCAGTGAGATCGCCCCGCAATCGGGCGACGGAGTCTCCTCGGCCTATGCCAAGGGTTCCGGCGGCGGCTTCGTCGGCGTGCAGATCAACGATGCCGACATCATCAGCAATCCGAACGTCTCGGCGACGATCTCCGCGACGCAGATCACGACCGTGGGCAACGTGACCGTCAGCACATCGGTGACGACCAACACCTCCTCCTACGCGGTCAATGGCACCGGCGGCTTCGTCGCCATCGGCGATGCCGATGCGCGCAGCTATCAGGACATCATCAGCGCGGCGACGATCAGCGATAACACACGTATCACCGCGGGCAAGAACTTCACGCTGGCCTCGGCAAGCAATGCCATTACCAGCGCCGCCTCGCAGTCGAGCGCTGGCGGTGCGGTCGGCCTGGCCGACCCGACCACCGATGTCCGCATCGAATACAATACGGTTTCGACGATCGGCTCCAATGCTATCGTTCTGGCTGGTCAGTTGGCCAAGGCCACGGCCAATGCATCCGTCGATGTGACGGCGAAATCGACCGCCTCCGGCATCGGCTTCGGCGGTGACGGCGACGCCATCACGCATGTCAATATTGGCTCGCCGGACGTCGATCCGGACGCCGACCAGGCCGACGCTATCGTCTCGCTGGCGGCCAACGCCGTGCTCAGCGCGCGGCGCACCTCGCTTGCGGCGCGGGTCGACAACTTCCATGTCTTCTCCGGCAGCGACGGACGCGGCGCCGGTTTCTATGGCGAGGGCGAGGCCGAAAGCACGATCACGGCACGGCCGGATGCGCAGGTGCGGATCAATGCGGGCGCCGACCTGACGGGTTGGGAAGGCGTTGACCTCATCACCCGCTACGACAATGTCGACACGCATGCGAAATCCTATGCCCGGTCGACGGGCCTGTTCGGCTTCGTCGATTCCGACGCCCATAACGACACCGACGTCTCGTCCGAGATTTTCGGCGCGGCAGGAGCGTTGGTGACGGCCGGTCCGCGCGACAATAGCGATGTCGTGCTCGGACACCCGGATTATCCGCAGGAGCCTGGGAGCTCGGCCGAGCACCTGGCCTTGTTTGCCTCGACCGTGAACGGCCCGAATATCGCGCAGACAGACAACGCCGACGACAGCAAGCGCTCGCTCGCCGCCGGCGGATCGAGCGGCAGCAGTCCAGATGACAGGCCGCAATCGATCAATTTCAATTCCGACGTGCTGATCCTTTCGGGCCGGTCACCCGAACTGGTCATCAAGCAACTGGTCGTCGGCGCCGAGGGCCAGATCGATGTCGCGGTCGAAGTGTCGGTCAACGACACCGCGGGCGGCGGCAGTGCGACCGAAGGCGAAGGCAGCACGATCCAAAGCAATGACATTGTCGTCAACAACATCGTCAATCCGGGTCCCGGCGACGTGGTGTTCGATTCGAACTCGATGATCGGCGCAGGCGGCACCTGGACGTTCCGCGATACGTTGCAGCGCGTGTCGATCCGCAACGAGTCCGACAAGGACATCATTATCAACAATATCGATGTCGTCACCGACGAGCAGCCGCTGGCATGGCTCAACCCGTCGCAGAGTGTGACGCTGACTTTCAAGGTGGTGCGCGAAGTCGCGCCGACGCTGGTCGAGATCACCGACACCGGAGGCCATTCCGATATCTACATCAACGGCACGATCGACAACCCGATCGGCACGACCTCGATCGTCAACACCGACGGATCGGTGTTCGCCACCAACGATCGCGGCGTCACAGGCAGTGACGGCCGCCAGTCGCTGATCCGTACCCACATCCTGAACATTCGCGCCGACGAAAACATCGGCGCGACCGGTGCGCGCGTGAACATCGACATCGTCGACAGCGCCGGCCTGCCGCTCGGCATAGGCTTCGACACCGGCCGCGTCGCCGGCTTGACGAACCAGGTATTCCTTGGGGTCGAGAACCGTTTCTATACCGGCCAGCTGGTGCGCTACGATGCCGTGACCACGGCCATCGGCGGGCTCACCGACGGCGGCTATTACTACATCATCGCTTCGCCCGACGGGCAGAGCGTCAAGTTGGCGACCACGTTGACAAACGCTCTGGCCGGCACGGCCATCGATCTGGCACCGGGTGGCGCGCTGACCGATCTGCATAGCCTGATTTCGGCTGAGACCTTCACCACCGATGCGCTCGGCAACATCAGCCTCGACCTCAAGGCGCTGCTGCGCGAGGCGCCGGCCGGGGGCTTCTACATCGTCGAGATCGACCGGATCAATGCCGGCAATACGGCGGACGTGCTGCTGCAAGCCAGCATTGAACAGTTCGGCGACGGTCTGTCCGGCGGCCTGCTGGTCAAGGCGCCGGCGTTGCCCGCGGGCGGACAGACCTACTACAATAAATTCCGGCCGGATGAGGGAGCTATCCCGTCGCTGAGCCGTGGCGTCTTCGCCACCGGTAACACGGAAATCGCGTCGACCTATGATTTCCGGGGCCTCGACCCGGCAACCGGCCTGCGCACGCTGCCCGGGCTGCAGGCAGGCTCGGTCGTCACGGGCGGCGACATCATCGTCGCGGCAGCCAATCCCGCACCCTCGGCGACCACCATCAACGTACTGGGCATCACCGAGATCGCCGGCAATGGCGACATCGACGTGCTGACCAATGGCTACATCGCGCTGACCGAAAAGACCGGTGACATGCGCATCGAGCGCATTCGCTCCAACGCCTCGGATGTGCTTTTGTATTCGCCGCGGCGCATCCTCGATGCGCGCAATGACAACGGCGACCCGACCTCGATCGAGGCCGATGTCTCCGGCCGCAACATCACCATGGCCGCTGGCGTGGGGCTGTTTAACCCGACCCATTTCCAGGTGGCTGCCGAGGTGCTCAACCCGACGCTGCTTGACATCAATTCGGCCCTGGGCGGCATTGGTGAACCGGGCAATTTCCTCGAGATCAACGTTGACAACCGCAATGGCGCCGGCGGGCTCGGTGTGCTGCGCGCCTTCGACATCAGCGCGGATGCGACTTTGGGCATCTTCCTCGACGAAGTCGTCGGCGACATGCATGTTCATACCGTCCACACGATCCGTGATGTGTCGCTAAGGACCGTCGCGGGCTCGATCCTGGATTCACGCAACAACGGCTTGGGCGACGATTTGGCCGACGTGATGGGGCAGACCATCGACCTCGACGCCAACGGCAATGGCTCCATCGGCGCCTTTACCAACGACCTCGAGATCGATTCATCGCGCGGTTCGAGCGATGACGACGTCGCACTTGAGGCCGGCAACAACATCTACCTGGCCGAAGCGCCGGAGGTTCCCGGCGGCACCGCCGGCAATCTGCGGCTGGTGCTGGCGCACACCTATGATGGCGACATCCGCATCACGGTGCGCGAGACCTCGGTTCAGGGCGAGAACCTCGACCTGCTGCACAGCGGCAGTGCCCGCTTCGGTGAAGATGGCACGACGTTCCCGACCTTCCAGCCCGATGCGTCACGTGCGATCCCACATGGCCAGATCTTCGCCGAAAAGGGTTCCGTGCTGCTGCGCGTCGGCGACAACGTAACGCTCGATTCCAACAGCGAAACGCTGGCGGCCAAGAGCATCGACATCTATGGCGACGTGTCGGCGACCAACGAGGTCATCCATGCGCTCGTCAACCTGGATTTCGCCTTCGGCACCGTGATGGTGCTGCGCGGCCGCATCATCGCCAACGCAACCGTGACGCCGGGCAACAAGACGATCGGCGCGCCGGTCGGCTCGGCAACGCCGACGCTGACAGCGAACCCGGTCACCGGACCGACCGTGCTGACCCGAATCTTCGGCAATACGGATGTCGACACGATCCAGTTCGGCGACACGTCCGGTGCCGGTGGCACCAACACGCAGGGCAGCGCCGGTTACGTCTTCCTCGGCTCGAAGACCCGCGCCTATGGCAGCCAGAACCTCGATGTGAACAACGTCGATGGCGAAGACCGCTTCCGCGTCTACTACCTCCAGGATACCACGACGCAAACCTCTCCGAACATGCAGACGGCGGCCGAGCACACGCTTACGCTCGACGGCGTGTCGGGCACCGATCTCTATGAGATCTACACGCTTGGCTCCAACAATCCGGGGCAGGGCACCGCGGGCACCGACTTCCAGCGCAATTACGTCATCAACATTCTCGACAGCGGGCGTCCTATCGACGGTGTCGATGAACTGACGATCTTCGGGTACGATTCGTCGCAGAATGGTCTGATCGGCGGCAACAAGCCGATCGACGACATCTTCCTGCTGCGCGGCGCCAACTATCTGCCGCACGAAGCCGCCGACCGTCCAGGCTACGTCGCCATGGTCTACGGACAGCCGAAGACCTATGCCGATACGATCGAGGACAATGAGCCTTCGAACGAAGTCGCGCGCATCAACTACGACACCGCGCTGAATGGCCGGATCACCATCGAGGGGCAGGGCGGCAACGACAATTTCTACTCCGACGACACCACGGCGATCGTTTCGCTGCAAGGCGGCGCCGGTGACGACTCCTTCAACATCGGCCAGATATTCGGCACCAAACGCACCGGCGATGCGGAAAACGGCGTCACGCCGTTCTTCGGCGGCAACCTGCTCGACCAGGACGTGTTCCCCGACATGGTGGCCACGACACGCGGCTGGCTGAGCCCGGGCATCAGTGCGCCGATGGTGGCGCAAGGCGGCACCGGCAACGACGAATTCCGGGTCTATGCCAACCAGGCCGAATTGCGGCTCGAAGGCGACGACAACAACGACCTGTTCATCGTCCGCGCGTTCGCCATTGCGGCGGTCGCCAACCAGGACTGGAATGGTGACGGCACGATCGATCAGGACGATTTGCCGGCGGTGACGCTCGACACCAATGGCGATGGCGTGATCAATTTCGCCGACGCTGACTCGACGCCTGACGACTATACCGACGACGTTATCGTGCTGGACGACTTCGGCGTCGCCAAGTCGATCATCGGGCTCGGCTTCTCGGTCGCGCGCGCGCCGGACATCCGCGCCGGCGGCGGCGAAGACGAAGTGCAATACAACGTCAACGCGCCGGTCTCGGTCGACGGCGGCACCGGCTTTGACAAGCTGGTTATCCTCGGCACGGAATTCGCCGACGATTTCGCCATCACCGATAAGGGTATCTTCGGCGCCGGCCTCAACGTTCGCTACACCACGATCGAAGTGGTCGAGGTCGACGGGCTTGAAGGCGACGATGAATTCTTCGTCCAATCGACGGCTTTCGGCGTAGCCTATCGCGTTATCGGCGGTCTGGGTTCAGACACGATCAATGTCGCGGGCGATGTCACGGAAGATATCATCACGCGCGAACTCGAAGGTGCCTCCGGCGCCGTTGACCACCTCGTCACTTCGGGCGATCCACTCTACGATGGCGTCCTCGTCGACGGCTTCGACTATCACGTGGCCGGCCCCCAGGAGGGCATCGTCCGCATCGACGAAACGGATGGCTTCACGGCTGTTCGCGAAGGCGGGCCGCGCAATGTCGACAGTTACACCGTCAGGCTGGCGGTGGCGCCGCTGGCCGGCCAGATCGTCTATGTGACGATCTCGGCGGCACGTTCGCCACAGCAGGAAGAAGACGGCACGCTGATCAATCCGGCACCGTTGCCGAATGGCATCGGCGATACGATCTGGCTATCGAAGCTGGATCCCGGCGCTGTCGGAACCGACGGCGAATTCCAGCATGTCATCACCATCAACGGCGTTCCGACGATCATCAACGACCGCTCGATCGTGCTGGCCTTCGACAGTACCAACTGGAACACGGCGCAGAACGTGTACCTCTATGCGCCCGACGATTTGCGCGCTGAGGGCGATCGAGTGGTCGTCGTCCAGCACAGTGTCATCTCCGACACCAGCGGTGTCGCACCGGCACTGCTGGCCGCGGCCTATCCGAACGGCGATCCCTTCGACGCGGCGGACGTGCGCAACGTCGAGGTCGACCTGCGTGACAACGACACGCCCGGAATCTATGTCACCGAGGTGACGCCCGGCACGAACACCGAAGATGGCCGCTCGCTGGTCATCGAAGGCAATGCCACGACCAAGCTGAATGACGAACTGCTGGTGCAGCTCGCCAAGGCGCCCGACGCGGGCGACACGATCGTCGTCAAGTTGTACGTCAACGAGTTCAGCGACGAAAACATCATGATCTACGACGTCGATGATCCGAACGGTCTCGACAACCGCATGTTCAAGGGTGCCGACGGCTACTGGCGCATCACTTTCGACAGCGGCAACTGGAACGATGCGGTGCGCGTCGGCATCGAAGCGCGCGACGACATCCCGCGTGAGGACCCGCACACGGCGGCGATCTTCTTCCAGCTCGACCAGGCGCTGACAGTCGACGCCAACCACAACTATGTCTTCCCGAACCTGCGCTCAGGCCCGGGCTATGTCGACATCGACGTGATCGACAATGACAGCGCCGGCGCGGTTGTGCTGGAGAGTGAAGGCAATACGCTGCTCAACGGCGATGGATCGGACACCGACGACTATACGATCCGGCTGACCAAGGCGCCGTCGACCAACGTCAGCGTCGCGGTACTAACGGACGGTCTGGCGGATGTCGTTAGTGTCAATGGCGTCGCGGTCACGCCCGGCTCCGGATACAGCATCATTGGCGGCCTCAGGCCAACGCAGATATTCGACGGCAATCTTGTCTTCTCCAACGAAGGTGGCTTGGGCAAGATCACGCGTAGCACCGGTGCCGATCTCGGCAGCTTCGTCGATGAAGGCTTCTTCGTCGGCCAGCAGATACGCATCGGCAATGCCGGCGCCGGCAGCGGCGACTATTTCATCACCTCGATCGATGCGGACGGAAAGTTCTTCAAGGTCGACAGGCTGTTGGCAGCGACAGGCGCGAAGGACGACGTCATCCTGTCCGATCTGGCGCGGGACGGCGAGTACACCGGCAATATCCGCTTCGAGCAGGTCATGGAAGGACTTGTGCCGACCTACCGGATCACCATCGCCGGACTTGGCGACAAGGACGATGGCTGGCTGTCATTCGGTTTCCTCGAAGGACAGTGGATCCGCGTGTTCGATACGGCCGACAATCTGATCGGCGACTTCAAGATCGCGATCATCCGCGGCGACAACGACACCAAGGACACCTCGATCCAGATCACCGGCACCAATGTCGCGCAGATCCTGCCGCATCTCGGCGCCACGCTGAACGATGTGCACGTGGTTCGCACCGCGGCCCTGGCCGTGTTCACGCCGGCCAACTACTACCAGCAGCAGACGGTCGAACTGCGCGCCGACACCGAATACGAAGTGCCGATCACCCGCGAAGGCGTCAAGGTTTTCCCGGTTTCCGGCCATTACCTGTCCAAGCTGCGCGGACCGTTGGCTGTCGAGGGCGGCGTCACCGGCGCCGACCGTTCACTCGAGAACGGCCTCAAGCTGCCAGGCGAAGCCGACGACTTCCTGATCGCGATCGGCCAGCAGCCGCCGGAATCGCAACAGATCGACGTGCTGAACATCTTCAACGACACCAGCAAGGAAGATGTCGGCGGCGTGATGACGGCGACGACGCTCACCGGCTTCAACATGGCTGACAATCTAAGCCTGGGGCTCGGTGTGACCGGCGATCCGACTTTCGGTGAATCCGGCTTCTTCCCGGGTGGCATCAGCTTCGGACGCATCAGCGTCGACCAGAACGGCGATTTCGGCACCGACAGCACCAAGAGCACCATCGAGGTGGTCAATCTGATGCTCGGTGAAGGCAACGACAAGCTCGTCATCGAGGGCACGCTCAATCCTGCGCCGCCGGTGCAGGTGACGAGCACGTTCGACATAACGCCATCCGGCGTCAACGGCGGCACCATCGTGCGCACCGGATTCGACTGGAAAGCGATGGGCTTCCTCGTCGGCCAAACGGTGAAGATCGACAACCTGCCGGGCGTCTGGACGATCGTCGCCATCAATGATGCGCTGATCAATCCGGCCAATCCGGCCGAAGGCGCGGATCCGAATGACAACTCGATCCTGGTTCTGAGCGGACCGACGCTGGCCAGCGTGGCGGACGGGCCGCACACCATCACCGCCTTCGATAAGGATGTGATCACGCTCAACAAGTCGGTGGATGTGGCCACGACGACGGCGGGCGGCATTATCACGCGCACCGACGGCGGCAACTGGGCCGGCTTTGCGGTCGGGGACTTCATCTCGATCGCCGAAGACTTTGCGCAGGGCGAGTATCAGATCGTGGCGATCGCCGGCGCGGTCATGCGCGTCATCGGCGGACAACTCGCGCCGGTCTCGGAAGCACCGCGCACCATCAATCGCATCAACCCCGTGACCAACGCCGTGCTGCAGACCGTGGTGGCCGAAGTCGATGTCGACCCAACTTATACCGGCGGCATCGTCACGCGCCACGACAACGTCAAATGGGCCGCTGAAGGCTACCTCGCCGGACATCTGGTGACGATGGTCGATGCCAGCGGCAAGCGTAACTTCCGCATCATCGAGATATCGGAAGACGGCTACTCGCTGACGCTCGAGGGCGCGCCGCTCGCGACGCAAAACAGCGCGGTGAAGAGCTTCTACGTGCAAGGCCAGCATGGCGCGCTGACGCTCGTTCATGGCGGCGGCAACATGTATCTGGAAAGCACCGGCCCGATGAACATCGCCGCCGGAACCGGTGGACAGATCATCGTCACCCGTCAGGACGGCCGCGACTGGTCGGAGGACCGCTATCAGGTTGGCCAGGTAATCCAGCTTGCGGGCGAAACCTACACGCGCACCATTCTGGCGATCGCCGATGCGACCCTGCCGGCGCCGAGCAACTCCGCGCTGACATGGGGTGACGGCAGCAAGCTGGTGCTCAGCGCACCGAACACACGCGCCGGCCAGCCAGCCGGCACGGTGCTCGCGCTCAACACGTTCAACAGCTATGCCGAGCGTTCACTGCACGTCGCGGAGCCGCGCGCCATCACCGGCACGGCGACCGTCAACATCACCACCAACAGCCTGACACGCAGTGTCGGCAGCTGGCTGGCGGATGGCTTCTATGTGGGCCAGAAGGTGCAGCTGAGCGGATTTGCCGGCACGTTCACCATCCAGGCGCTCACTGCGAGCGTGATAACGCTGCAGAGCGTTGCGCTGACGCCGAAAGCCGGTGTTGCGATGACCGTCTCCGGTGTCGATATAACGCTGGACGGTGGCAGGCGTGTCGGTGGCGACCATATTATCGTCACCGGCGGCGCCGGGCCGAACTCGCCACTGGTCATCTATGGCGACACCAGCCAGGACGGAATCTGGTATTCCGGCCAGGCGCACAATGTCTTGGGTATGGAATTCGGCGAGAAGCCGTTCGATCCGTTCCCGCAACTGCAGGACGGCGAGAACGAGGATGACGAGTGGGTGTTCCCGCTCGCCAATCCCTACAAGCTAGCCGGCAACGACATCATCGACGCCAGCGCCTTGTTCGCCGGCACGCTGTCGGCAAACCTGCCGAGCGTCGGTCTGACGATCTATGGCGGCGCGGGCAACGACACGATCTACGGCAGCCAGGCTGGCGATCATCTCGCCGGCGGTTCCGGCGACGACCTGATCATCGGCAATCGCGGCGCCGACCACATCTATGGCGATAGCGGCGTCAACGTGAATATCTTCACGCGCCAGCTGTTCATCGACACGGTCGACAACAGTCCGTTGCCTTCGGCCGATCCGAATGCCGACACCAACGGCACGACGATCAAGCCGGTCAAGTCGTCGGTTCGCGACCTGATGAATGCGGGCGACGACGTGATCTTCGGCGATGGCGCTTCGCATCTCGGCTATGGGCCGAGTTCGGTCGCGGCTGCCGGCCTGCTCGGCGACTTCGACGACATCATCTTCGCCGATCACGGCGTGATCGAAATGTTCGTCGACGATCCGAACTTCCCGTCAGCCTTGAAGCAGCGCATCCAGACGACCGAGCTGGCGTTGGTCACCGGCATCAAATCGGCCGAACTGCAAAATGGCGGCGACGACGTGGTGTTCGGCGGCCTCGACCGCGACGTCATCGTCGGCGGCGCCGGGCATGATCTGCTCGATGGTGACCAGCAGGACGATCGCGTCTTCGGCGACAACGTCTACCTGTCGCGCCAGGGCGGCGCTCACGGCAATCTGTACAATGACACGTTCAGTCTGCGCTTCCAGACGCTGGCCGGAACATTGATGTACAGCCGTACCGACCGGCCGATGCCGGCCGGCCTCGGCACAGTCAATGCCGACAACAGCGGCCTGCTGCTGGTCGACAGCATCGCGCGGCGGTATCGCGATCCGGACGGGGCTCCGTGGTGGAGCGAGTATTCGGTCGACTACGCGGCGCTGCACACCTTTGCCTTCGACGAGGGCGCGGCCGGCGTCGGCAGCTTCGGCAACGACTATATCGCCGGCAGCGAAGGCAATGACGAACTGTTAGGTCAGCTCGGCCATGACGTGGTGCAGGGCGACGGCGGCATCGAGCTTGCCTTTGCCGGTACCTCGCATGTCGGCGCATCGCGCACATCCGCCGGCGTCACCGATCCGATCGGTCCGCTGACGGTGATCGCCTCCTTCACGGCGGCGACCGACGGCCAGGACTATATCGAAGGCGGTGGCGGCGACGACCAGATATTCGGCGGTCTCGGCCAGGATGATCTGATCGGCGGTTCCTCGTCCTTCTTCAGCCTCATCGATCCGAATATGCGGCCTGACGGAGACGACTATATTTTCGGCGGCGCCGGCATCGAGATTGATCGCAATGACGATAATCTGCCGAATGACGGCACGCTGGCCAATTCGCGTTTTGCCCGCGATGCCGACTCGATGATCGGCGACAACGGCAACATCGTGCGGATCGTCGGCGTCAATCACACCGACATCAATCCGACCGGCGCAGCCGGGCAACAGCTCTATGTGCAGTTCAACTACGACGTGAATGACCCGGCGCGCGCTGGTGGCGAACGCCTCGTCGTGCGTGGCATCCATCTGCTCGACTACACGCCGGGCGGCCCGGACTTCCGTCCGGACCTGTTCTCCAAAACCAACCCGAACAATCCTGCCTATCGCAACGAGTTCGGCCTATGGGCCAAGCAGGACATCGGCGGCCATGATGAGTTCCATGGCGAAACCGGTGACGACACCGCCTATGGCGGCGGCGGCCATGACCGGATCTTCGGCGATGCCGAGAACGACGATCTGATCGGCGGCTGGGGCAATGATTGGATCTCCGGTGGTACCGGTGAGGACGGCATCCTGGGTGACGACGGCCGCATCTTCACCAGCCGCAACAGCGCGACCTACGGCGAAAGCCTGTTCGGCGTGCTGCCATTGCTGGCGACCGATCCGGATACGCGCACCAGCCAGGGCGATGTGCTCAACGAGTTCATCTCCACTCCGGGACAGGTGCAGACCGAGACGATCAATGTCGGTGGCAAGATGAAGAAGGCGGTCGACCTGACCCCTTACAATCTGACGCCGAACGCACAGGGCGGCGACAATCCGCTGTTTGACGCCAATGTCGTGGACGATATCATTTTCGGCGGCCTGGGTGACGACTTCATCCATGGCGGTTCCGGCGACGATGCGGTCGGCGGCGGGGAAGCTCTGCCAGATTCCTATACGCAGCGCTTCGATGCAGCGGGCAATGTCGTGGGCATCGTGCGCACCGACTTCTCGCGGCCATGGAACCCTGGCGACGTGCTGAGGTTTGGTCCCGACAGCGATCCGTGGAATGCGCCGAAGCCTGTGCAGAGCCGGCTCGGCGAGTTCTTCCTTTATGACGAGTACGATCCGCGCCGGACAATCATGTTCAACGCCGATGGTTCGGTATGGAAGACCGGTGCGGCGCCCATCACGCGCCAGTATTTCCTCAACCTCGTCGACAATGAAGGACCGCTGGTCAACGGTGCGATCGCTTTTGCGCCGAACGGCACGCCGACGGCGTTTGCGCAGCGCAACACCGACGGCAACGATGCGGTCTTCGGTGACCTGGGCAATGACTGGATCGTTGGTGGCACTGGCCGCGACCACATCTATGGCGGCTGGGGCAACGACCTCATGAATGCCGACGATGTGCTCTCGACCAACAACTGGCTGAACGACCAGCCAGAGACGCACCCAATGTATGAGGACCGCGTTTTCGGTGGGGCCGGGCTCGACATCCTGATCGGCAACACCGGTGGCGACCGCCTGATCGATTGGGTCGGGGAGTACAACAGCTACCTGGTGCCGTTCGCACCGTTCGGTATCGCGACGGTAAGCCGGCAGGTGCCGCCGCAACTGTTCGACTTCCTCTATGCGCAGGCATTCAGCGACGGTGTCGACATCACCCGCACCGCTGACACTGGCAGCATCAATGGAGACGACAAGTACAGCCACGTCCATATGTTCATGGGCGGCGTGGAAGGTGAAATCGGCCTGATCACCCAGAAGGATCATGGCTTCTGGCAGGATCAGACCGGCGGTCCGACGGATCCCCAGGCTGGCAACATTCCGGGCGGTAAGCGAGACGTGCTGCGCACGGCTGACTTCAACGACGGCAATGCCAAGGTCGTGGCGGTCGATGAGGGCAATTTCGCCGTCACCAGCGGCAAGCTCACCGTTCAGTCGGCAAGCACCTGGGATCAGGCAGCCGCGGTTCTCTATCTCGACGCCTATACGCCGATCTACTACGAGCTCGCGGCGACCTTGACGGCCGACAAGCCGACCGGCGGCTGGAAGGCCAACTCCTACATCATCTTCGACTATTATTCGCCGACCGATTTCAAATATGCCGGCATCAATATCTCGAACGACCAGATCGAGATGGGCTATCGCGACGCCAGCGGCTGGCATCAATTGGTCAAGTCCAACAAGCCGGTGCAGCTCAAAGCGAACCAGGCTTACGATGTCCTGCTCGCAGTCAACGGCACGAACGTGAGTTTGACCGTCGCCGGCGTGAATTGGTTCAGTTACACCTTCGCGCCGCGCATCGTCGATGGCCAGCCGGTGGCGCTGAACAAGGGCCTCGTCGGTGTCGGCAACAGCGGCTCGAAGGGTACGGTGGACAACTTCCGTGTCCAGGTCTTGCCACCACAGATCACGCTCGACTACGCAGCCGAGTTCAACGGGCCGCCGACCTATCCGATGTCGAAGACTGCGGCTCAAGGCTGGACGCTCTCGGGCGGCAGGCTGAATGCGGCGGCCAGCGCTGGCACCAATCTGCTGGATGTCGGCCCGGCGATCGGGGCGGACGCCTATCTGGAACTGACGGCGAAGTTGAAGACCGCCGGGACCGCTGGCATCGTCTTCGACTACTACGGCGCCAACGACTACAAGTTCGTCACCCTGGATGTGGTTGGCCAGAAGGTTTTGGTCGGACACGTGACGTCGAAGGGCGGCACGGTGATCGATCAGAGCTTCGCGCGCACGCTCAGTTCAACGACGGACTATGACGTCCAGTTGACCATACGAGGCGCAGCCCTCTCGATCACCGTCAACGGCGCATTCGTCGGCAGTTATGGCTTCAATGCAGCAATTGCCGATGGCGAGTTCGGTCTGGTGACAGGCAATGCAGGTGCGTCTTTCGACCGGCTGCAGATCCGCACCAATGCGTCGGCGTTCAGCACCAGCTCCAATCAGTTGGCGCTTGCTTCGCTCGGCCAGGCCGCGGACACGGCAACGGCGGTCGGCATCGATCAGGCCAAGGCGATGTTGGCG